>NZ_JBQKHJ010000029.1:0-42616 GCF_052118345.1 Prevotella sp. LCP21S3_D2
GGGATTTTGTGTCTGCGACATTTCTGTTGTGCAAGAAATATGTACAATAAAATGAATTTTGTCGCTTTGCAAGCAAAATCCCACTAAACCCTATAGGTTGCGGATTTGAGGTAACAAACATTTAGGGTTACCCATTTACGGAAGAAAGATGACGAAAGTCGTGTTTGCTATCGAATTATATGCCATAAGAGCTTTAAAGTGCAGTTGCTGTCAGACGGTTTTTCTAACAACAAAGCTTATATCATAAATCCGATAAGGTTTCTACAGAATATTGATGGGGCATTCTGTAATAATAGTAAAGAAAATGAAGTTATAATTGATTCGTTTAACATAAATAATTAAAATATGGCAAAAAGAAGTTTTTATGTAAAAGACTCGGAACTTGATGACTATCAAGTAAAAATCATTAATAAGAAGACTGATAATTCCTATATAGTCAAAGGCTGTGCAGGAAGCGGAAAGTCTATACTTGCACTTTGGAAAGCAAAACAGATACTGGATGAGCATAAAGGGAGTGTTCTATATGTTGTTTATACAAAGGCATTAAAACAATATATGAATGATGGTATTATGCAAGTAGGACTTCCTGCAGGAAATGTTGTCAATTATGACGCTTGCTTTAGTTGGGGAAAGGACGCATACGGATCATTTGTCCGTGGTGCTTGGAAAATGGGAAGCTATGATTATATAATATTAGATGAAGCACAAGATTTTTCTCGTGAGGATATCGATATTTTAAAATCTAAGGCTAAAAAAGCTTTCCTTATCTATGGAGATACTGCTCAACAGCTTTATAAATTTTTGAAAGGAAAAGTAACAGTTTCAATGGAAGACATTCAGTACTTTACAAAATATCCAGTAGAACCTTTGGTATTTAATCATCGTCTACCAAAGAAAATTGCACGTCTTGCTCAATATCTCAATTCTGAGAATGACGAACTTGAAGAGCGATGTACAGAGGAAGGTAAAGATAAACCAAAGATTCTTCAATATCAAACAATAGAAGCACAATATGATGCTATTATTTCTTTGATACAAAACAGAAATAGGGAAGATGTTGGCATTTTATTTCGCCATAACGAAGAGGTTGAAAGAGCATATAATTATTTTAAGAACCACGGCATGAATGTCGAGGCCAAGTATGGTCGTTTCATGGACTTGGATTTTAATTCTGACAATCCGAAATTAATGACTTATCATAGTTCTAAGGGATTGCAGTTTGAAAATGTGTTTTTGCCAGAGTGTACTGTAGAAGGGGAAGAAGATAGAAATCCTTTATATGTAGCAATAACACGTTCGTATGAAGCTTTATATATTATGCATTCTGGTAACTTATCAAGTTTATTTGATGCCGTGCCAAAGGATTTGTATGACACGACGTTGTCAAGTGGAACAAAATTGCAACTTTAAAAGAAACGCTTATGAAACTTTTCATTCCAACGTGTACGTTGAATTTCAATAATATCTTCAGTACAGAATCCATATCGCCTAAAGCACACTATGCAACTAGAGGCTTTGGAAATAGAAGATATTATTCAGTAGAGGCAAATAGCCTTGATATGGCTGTTACTTTGTACTCGAAATATCCAGTATTTCAAGTTGACAATACCGACTTGGAAAACTATCCTATGGTTATAGAAATAGATACTGATGATTATGAGCAGACGGAATTTAACCTTTCTGGTTCCAAAAATGGAATTGAAACATATACTTGTGCAAGTACTATTTATCTGAATCCATTTCATTGCTTTTTTTATTTTGATAGTTATGAGGCACGACAGGGTGTATTGACAAAAGCAGAGCAAAGTCTTGAAAATAAGTTTTCAAAACTTTATTCTCCGAATCTCAAAATTTGGCGAAATGAAACGAAAGGATTTTGGGATAAGGCTCGTGATTTGTTTTCGAAAACAGATCAAACTGATTTTTTGTGGAATACCACTTATGCACCAGCTAAAACAGCTACTTTTTCCAACAAGATAGACGATGCATACATTGATCGCCTTAAGGGTTTTTTGTATTGTTATTTGATTGGTGCTAATTTGTCGGTTAGCAAAGAAATTGGTGAACTTAAAGCTATAGCAAAAGTTTTAAGAAATACCTTGGCTGCCGTTATTAATTCACCAGATCATCGTCCTACGGAGATGCAAGATGAAATTTTGGTAGAAAACATTAAGAGGTTTAACTCTATTTTTAAAGAGAAAGATGAGACGGCACTACAAAACCAAGCGAAAATCGTTTCTTTTTTGAAGCAGAATCCTTTGGGGATTAGTGTAGAAGAAGCAATACGTTTTTTGAAATATAGTAACGTCTATGATGATTTTTGCAACAAGTTACATCTATCTTCTATCTATGACGCAAATGATTTATGGACAAGTGTAGAATACGCAACACAAGATGCATATACTATAGCTCTCGATAAAATGAACAAAGCGGTACTGCAAGTTGAGGCAAGCGAACTTTCTAAGAGAGAGAAGAATCATTTGGCAAACTTGATTCAAGTTGGTGCAAACAAGCACATTCATATAGTAGACCCATCTTTTACGCACGAGTTTTACGAAAAACTTGTGCTGTCTTTGTTGTGTTTAGAATATAAGAAAATCATAGAAGACAATGGCATAGAAGAGCCACTTGCCATTGCATTTAATGGTGGAAATATCCTACAGCAAATCATGGGTGAAAGTTGGCAAAACTCTCCTATTCGTGGGTATGTTAATTCTTTATTGAGCCACTTCCAAGATAACACAAGTTTTGATTTGTTTGCCATTGAGAATGATGTTCCTATTTCCTTTGCCGCATTTTGCCAAAAAGGTGATAGCATAGATCGCCTAAAAGATTATTTGATTCAGAATGGCATTGGCAACTATAAACTTGCCTTTGGATTATATGGAGCAACAAGAGGTTTTGCCTCATTACCAAAAACATTTACTTCTGCACTGATAAATGGTGATAAAGAATATTATAAAGAAGTTTGGCTTACGATATATGAGTATCTGTTTGGCTTTAAAATAAACAATGCTATTCTCCAAGAACCACCAACAACTTTGCATCAAAGTTCTATTGGTTCTAAAGTTATTCAGAATATCGATAAAGTAGAGTCTGTACCATCTAAACAGGCAAAGGTTATAAGTGTAGTGGAAGAAACAGCACGATTGGAGGATGCTGTTCAAAGTCCAAAGGCATTTATGTATATTGCCGATGACATTCTTGGAAAACGAACCAATGCTTACAAAGCATTGAAAGAAGCAAACTTTGAGAATGATTCAAACCTTTATACCCCTACGGAGTTCAGAAATCAGATAATGGCTATAGTTAGACCTAACCTTCCGAAAGGAAAAAGTGGTCAAGATACTATTTCAAAAATAGACCGAATCATAGAGTTGGAAGCAAAGAGACAAGATTCAGAAGCTTTTCTCTGTATCCTAAATGACTTTTTGAAGCCAAGTGATGCTGCTTATAAAAAGATAGTTAAACTTCTTCACAACAACTCTCAAATTCAGAAAGTCAACAAAATGCCACAAAGTACAACAGTAGAAAGCGAATACGGACTTCCAAATTTGAAATGTTTTGATGGACTTCCTGCTAATGTGATAAGACGATTAGGGCAAAATTGGCAATACACTGGAAAAAAATATCAATATGACATGAAAGAGCATATTCGTTATTTTGTCAATTTGTGTAATCAGGAAGGTCGTGGTGCAGCCCGCAAACCAACACCTTTAGGGGGAGTCTTTGTTGGAAGATTAAGCTATGTTGTAGAAACAGAACTGAAAGAATATTACCATGTTCGATAAAATTTATATTATAAATGACAAAGGGGAAAGAGTGGAAGCTACTGCACCTGTCATCATCTCTGCCAGTCGCTCTACTGATATACCAGCCTTTTATGCCAAGTGGTTTTTCAACCGCTTGGCAAAGGGCTATTGTGCTTGGTACAATCCTTTCAATCAGCAAAAAATGTATATCTCTTTCAGTAAATGTAAGGTCATTGTTTTTTGGACAAAGAATCCCAAACCAATTATTCCTTATCTTCATATATTGGATGAAATGGGTATTCATTATTACTTTCAAGTAACACTGAATGACTATGCAAAGGAAGGATTTGAACCAAATGTGCCCTCTGTAAAAGAACGTATTGAAACATTCAAGCAATTGTCTGATATGGTTGGAAAAGAAAAGGTTATCTGGAGATTTGACCCTTTGATTATCACTCCAACTATCGGACCGCGAGAATTACTTACAAGGATATGGCATGTTGGAAACAAGCTAAAAGGCTATACGGACAAATTGGTTTTCAGTTTTGTTGACGTAAAAGCATATCGCAAGGTTCAAAATAACCTTGTTAAGGAAACTGGATTCTTCACAAAGGAAGATGTTGAGAATGCAGAAGCTAATTATGCCCAAAGAATTGAGATTGTACAAGGACTTAAGAAAATTCGAGAAGCATGGCATGAACAAGGTTGGGATGTTGAAATGGCGACATGTGCTGAAGAAATTGATCTTGAATCCTACGGCATTGAGCATAATCGTTGTATTGATGGGGAACTTATGAAACGTATTTTTGCTGATGACGAAGAATTGGTTTACTATCTTCATACCCTTAAATGGCCTGAAAGAGATATGTTTGGTAATCTTCCACCTATCCCAAAGAAAGAAAGAAAGGTTAAGGATACTGGGCAAAGAAAAATTTGTGGATGCATGGTGAGCAAAGATATTGGAATGTATAACACTTGCCGTCATTTCTGTGTATACTGTTATGCAAACACAAGTAAAGAATGTGTGTTGAGGAATGCCCAAAAACATAACGAAAATAGTGAAAGTATTATAGACTAATTTATGCTTGAACTTGAATTACAATATTATCTTCTCCATGAGTATCCATAGGAGGTAAGCCATCGGCTAACCCTGTCTTGCATATTCTCTGAAAATCTTCTAGAAATCTTTAAAATTCTACAAGATTTTCGGAGATATTCAAAGAAATTTAGGAGAACTTTCGAGAATTTTAAAGGGACATTACAAAATTCCTTTTTCTCGTAGCCGCAGTGGCATGAAGTCAGCCAAGTCTTTCGAATAATCATTATCATACTCATGTATATGAGTCAAAAAGTCGGTTGTTGATAAAATCCACTTTTAGAGTGGAAATCTTTGTGTTTAGGACGCTTTTTGATATTTGACAATGCTTGTTGAATTTGTGATATAGCGCTATCGCCACATGTGTTGAAGATAAAAGGAATTTACAATTATGATGTTACTAAAGAAAATAACGGATTTACGGAGTGCACTTCTTCGTAAAAAAAGGAAACAAGAGGTGATGCAGGAGACAAAGGGGAAGGCAGAGTTGCCCTTTCCTACAACTGGTATCATTGGAGCAATCGCTGGCGATTGCTTCGGGGCTGCTTATGAATTTCATCCGGTAAAGCATGGGGACTTCGATATATACAAAGATCCTCGTTTTACGGATGATACGGTTATGACCTTGGCTGTTGCAAAATGGCTGACGATTGATCCTGAACATACTCATGAGAAGCTCGTGGAGTGTATGAAAGAACTGGGACGGAAGTATATGTTTGTTGGCTATGGGAAGAAGTTCTTGCGGTGGATTATTAGTAGGAAAACGGAACCTTACAACAGCTATGGCAACGGTTCTGCCATGCGAGTAAGTCCATGTGGCTTTTATGCCAAGACATTGGATGAGGCTTTACAGCTTGCTAAGATTTCTGCAGAGGTGACTCATAACCATCCTGAAGGGATAAAGGGGGCGCGGGCTATAGCTGCTTGTATCTTCCTAGCTCGTCAAGGAAAAGACAAGAAGCAAATATGCGATTACGTTGAGGCTCATTTTGAAGGGTACAATCTTCACCGTACTCTTGCAGAAATACGTCCCGATTATGGATTTAAGGTTAGTTGTCAGTCGAGTGTTCCTGAATCTATCATCTCATATCTCGAAGCAGATAGTTATACTTCTGTTATCCGTAATGCCATCTCTCTTGGCGGTGATGCAGATACTATGGCGTGTATGGCTGGAGGAATAGCTGTTGCTACAAGAGGAATGGAAATGCCAAAAGAACTGGCTTGTTGTGTATATAATAATGTGCTTGATGATAATCTTCGTCAGATTCTTAATGAGTTTAATTTGTTTCTGAAGGAGCATAAAAGGGAATAAGTGATGTCGTTAAAAAAAGTGGAGCTGTGTAATCGGTACAGCACTATTGCCAGATAGGGATGACTTTACGATTGGTTGGTTGTATGAATAGAAAAAATATGGAAAATGAAATTATAAAAGAAAGATTCCTCGGTACCATCTTTGGACAAGCTATAGGAGATGCCTTGGGACTGAGCACGGAGTTTATGTCCAAGCAAGAGGTGGGTCGTTTTTATCCTAATGGGATAGAGGATTATTCACAAATCGTGCAGGATGATCATCGTCGTCGTTGGCAAAGAGGCGACTGGACAGATGATACTGATATGATGCTATGCATCTTAGATTCTTTTGTGGCTTGTCAAAAGGTAGATATTCTTGATATTGCCAGAAGGTTTAAGGAATGGATGATGAACGGAGGCATGGGAATTGGCCGGCATACTTATAATGTAATGGCTCTTGGCGACTATACTTCGAATCCACAGAAGGCTGCAGAGATTATCTGGAAGATGGGAAAGAAAAAAGCTGCAGCTAATGGAGCCGTCATGAGAACTTCGGTGGTAGGGCTTATGAAGGACAATGTGGCTAATAATGCAGAGAATATCTGTAAGCTAACTCATTATGATCCTCGCTGTGTGGGCTCTTGCGTTATCGTTTCTTCTATCATACATGCTCTTGTCTTTGAAGACAGGATATTGGATAATGAAGAGGTGATTGGCATTGCCAAACAATATGATGAACGAATCGTTCCATTTATAGACTTGGCATATTATGAAGGTCTGGATTCTTTGTGTCTGGATGATGAAAAGAGTATGGGATATACGCTCAGAACTTTAGGGGCTGCCCTATGGGCTTATTGGCATGCAACCTCGTATAAAGAGGGTATCCTGAAGATTGTTTTATCAGGAGGAGATGCGGATACCAATGCTGCAGTAGCAGGGGCTATCCTGGGTGCTAAATTTGGAATAGACCAAATTCCTGAAGAATGGAGGAATGGTCTTCTCTATGCTTCTATGCTCCATAACAAGGTGCAGGAATTCTACGCAATGTATCGATAAAAACATATAAAAAGTACGAAATCTCTTGTGAGTTTCATGCTTTTTGTTTATCTTTGCACCAAATAGACTGCATTCGGCAATTTTAAAGCTGACTTTCATATTGCTCGTTTGCATAATTACTAGCTAAAAGAAAGGATTCGATAATGAATGTAATGCAATTGAATACTGATATTTATAATAGCTTGGGCGTACTTTCTAATGACGAGAGCTATTTGGAAAAAGCAGCACGTTATCTTAAAAAATTGGCGCAAGCTAAAAGAGACGTGGAGAATGCAAAGGCTAAGGAAGAAGCCCTTGCTAGTATCAATCAGGCTTTTACGGAATTGAAGCTTCATCGCGAAGGAAAAATGGATTTTATTCCTGCGGAGGATTTGCTTAATGAGTTATAGGATAGAGGTTGCACCTGAGTTTGCCCGTAGATTGAAGAAATTAAGTAAGCGCTATAAGTCTATCAAGCAAGATTACGAAGATTTTTTGCATTCTCTTCAATCTAATCCTCTTCAAGGGGTAGATTTGGGTAAAGGGTTAAGAAAAATAAGAATGAGTATTGCTTCTAAAGGTAAAGGAAAAAGTGGTGGTGCCAGAGTTATTTCCTTTGTGGCAATCATGAATGAAGAGGATGGTTTGATAGAACTATTGACCATTTATGATAAATCAGAAATGGAATCTATCTCTGATAAAGAATTATTGAATTTAATGAAACGGAATGGTTTGTTTTAGAGCATAATAACACAGAATCCTGCCGGCATCACTGCCAGCAGGATTCACTTTCAAAAAACGAACCTAAAAGTCTACCTTGTAATTTCTATCTATGCAATATCTATTGTAACCTGAATAAATCTAATTACCTTTAAAAAACTAAATTCTATTATATGAATAACGCTGCAAAATGAACTGTTCTTTATCTTTTACTCGGCAGTTGTCTGCTGCTCTGTAGCATTCTCTGTTGTGGCCTCAGTAGCATTCTCCTGCTTTGTAGAATCCTCAACACCTGCCTGTGGCTGGATAGAAGTACCTGTTGCCAATGTATCTGAAGGTGCTTCTGGAGCTACGGTATCAACTGGTGCTACCTCTGCGTTACCTACCATTCTGCTTGATGCAAAAACGTTGCATACTGAAACCATTACCATAGCTGCGATAGCTGCAAACATAAACTTCTTCATAATCTTATCTTTTTTAAATTGTTACTATTTAATGTTACTTACTGTCTTTGTGGATTCGTTGTCGAACCCGCTATTCATAGTCGCAATCTGCGTGCCAAATCGATGAGTAAAAATGGTATATCTTGATTATCAGGTATTTATATAGAATATGCCAGAAATAGATGGTGTGGAAAATGGGGAAAGAATGTGGAAATATTCCCCAAAAAGTTGGGGAATATAAGCATTGTTTTATTAGTAAGATAGCTCGTAACTATTGTTAATAATAAGAAAAACGCTTGCTTTCTGAAATATTATCTGTATCTTTGTACCTGGATTATTAAGGGTAAGATTATGGTATCAAAGAGATATCCTTTGGGAATACAAACGTTCTCCGAAATCGTGAAGGGGAATTACTTCTATGCTGACAAGACGGCTATCGTCTATCAGTTGGCTCATTATGCCAAGTTTCATTTTCTGAGTCGCCCACGTCGATTCGGAAAATCCTTGTTTGTATCTACCCTCCAGGCTTACTTCGAGGGCAAGAAAGAACTGTTCAAGGGACTTGCCATCGAACAGATGGAGAAGGAGTGGACGGCATATCCTGTCATCCACCTGGATCTGAGCTGTGGTAAGTATTATAGTTTGGAGAATACTAAAATCATATTAAACAATATCCTTAAAGTTGAAGAGCAGAAATATGGAATAGAAGTTCCTGAATCTGAGCGTGAAGGCTTTGGGGCTCGCTTTAGGGATATTTTGCTTGCAGCTACTGCTCAAACAGGTAAACAAGTTGTCGTTCTCATCGACGAATATGACGCACCTATGCATGATTCTGTAAGTGACGAAGACTTACAGAAGACTATCCGCAACATTATGCGAGATTTCTTCAGCCCATTGAAGCAGCAAGAGGGAAATATTCGCTTTGTATTCATCACAGGTATCTCCAAGTTTAGCCAGCTCAGCATCTTTAGCGAGTTGAATAATCTCAAGATTCTCACGTTGAAGGATGAATACAGTAGCTGTTGTGGTATAACCAAGAGTGAATTGACTCAGTATTTCCGTGAGGGTATCGAGGAGATGGCTGAACATAATGGACTCACTTATGAGGAGACCTTAGAGCAACTCAAGCAGCATTATGATGGCTACCATTTCAGTATCAATAGCGAGGATATCTTCAATCCTTACAGCATTATCAATGCTCTGGACGATAAGGAGTTTAATAGCTATTGGTTTACATCTGGAACGCCTACGTTCTTAATAGAACTGATGCAGCAGAAGAATTTGGATATGATGGACTTAAATGATATCTGGGCTAGAGCAAAACGCTTCGATGTTCCTACTGAGACTATTACTGACCCTGTGCCAGTCCTTTTCCAAAGTGGCTATCTTACGATTAAAGGATATGACAAGCTGTTGGGTATGTATTACCTCAGTTTTCCTAATCAAGAAGTTAGACAAGGCTTTTCGGAAAGCCTTTGCCAATATTATACCCCTTCAGAGGTAGGAGAACTTGATGCAATCGTATATGCTTATAAAAAGAATGTGCTCATCAATGACGATATGGGAGCCTTTATGCCTCACTTGAAGGCATTCTATGATAAGTTCCCATATACGATTATCAACAATAATGCGCGTCACTATCAAGCCGTGATGTTCACCATCTTCACTATGCTTGGCGAAGATGTGAAGGTGGAGCATACCACTTCGGATAGAAGAATAGACCTTGTGCTCAAGACGGATAAGAGTATCTTTATCTTTGAGTTAAAATATAAGAAGTCTGCCGACATCGCCATGGCGCAAATCAGCGATAAGGATTATGCTAAGGCTTTTGCCGATGATGGACGGAAGGTAGTGAAAGTGGGTGTTAACTTCTCGGAAGACCAGCGGAGCATAGAGGATTGGGTGATAAAATAAATGACATCTTGAGGTTGATAAAACGCGTAGAATCCTGCCGGCATCATTGCCTGCAGGATTCTACGCGTTTTATTTAAACAAATCCTCCATTTTAACTTCCTTTTGAACTATTCCACTATGCTTGCCATACGCCACCCCATAGGTTGTAATCATCGTGAGATGAATGGACTGCTTGGGAGAAAGCGTTGCTTTTAGGGATTCTATGCGATGGCGCAAGCGCTGTTCCTCTTCCTTGCTGATGGTATAAGGAGCGCTGGCAAATTTCATCTCGCATAAGTTTACTACATTGTCGTTTCTGATGATCAGCAGGTCAATTTGGGTGCCTTCTTTCTCCTCTGTTCCTTTCACGTTCCATGCAGAGATCGAGGTTTTTACGCCAGCAACTCCAAGAGCCTGCTTGATTTGCTGGAAATGTTGCCAGCAAACTTCTTCGAAGGCCACTCCATGCCATGCTTTTAATACATCAGAAGTCATGTTGTCGCTAACAAAACCGGTTTCCTTTCCATGGGGTTCGACGTATTTCTGCCAAAAGAGACAGAAGTTGTCAATCAGTTTATAGTATGTTGTACTTTTGGGCATCCCGTATGGCGAATAGTTTGTGATGAAATCACTTTCAGCCAAAGCTGCAAGGGTGTTAGACAAACCTCCTCCCAGAGGGAGACCTGTGGCTTGGCTGATTTCTTCACGAGTGAAACCGGAATGGCGGGTTGCCAATAAACGTACTACCTTTTTGCTATCTTCCGGATTGTTGAAGATTGCAGCAAAAAGCCTGTTAAACTCATCTTTCAGTCTAGGTCTATTGCCAAAAAGAATCTTATCTACATTTTGCTCGAAGCTTAACCCTTTTTGGAAGTACCCCATATAATAAGGTATTCCTCCAAAGACCATATAGCTTTGCAGGATGTCGTATTGACTCATTTGGATGTTAGCATGCTCGAAATACTCTTCGCATTCTTTCAGAGTGAAGGGTGAGAGCTTGATTTCTGCTGTCAAGCGTCCGTAGAGTCCTCCTTTGCTTCTTGATAGATTACTGAGAATCCAGGAAGTAGCACTACCGCAAACCACAAGCATGATATTGTCCCTGCCACTACACCAGCCATTCCAGAAGTTCTCGAAGGCAGGAAGAAATCCGGAACGAGGGGTATCCATCCACGGAAGTTCGTCGATAAAGATGACTTGTCGTTCGCCATTGTCTTGGTCTTGTAGCAACTGTTCGAGCAAGAAGAATGCTTCCATCCAGGACTTGGGCATCTTATAACCTTCCAATCCTTGGTTGAGAAGGGCATAATAGAAACTTTCCAGTTGTGTTTTCAGTCTGTTTCTGTCGTTATCTTGGTCAACAGGCGACACGCCTGTATGCTGAAAGGTGATACGATCTTTCAGTGCTTGTTTGATAAGGAATGTCTTTCCTACACGACGACGTCCATATATTGCTACGAATTCGGGGCGGTCGCTATAGTACAGCTTATCAAGTTCTGCTATTTCTTCTTTTCTTCCTACAATCATATTTTCTTCCTTTCCTATTATTTTCTTGTATTTGATATTTTGTGCAAAAATACAAAAAATAATGGTTTCGGCAAGATATGGTATATTATATTCTGCCGAAATTATGCTTTTTTATACTTTATCGGCAAGATATAGACTATTATATTTAAGAAAGTTTTAGGATGAATCGTCCTAAAACTTTTTATCTATCCCCATATTTAGGTATTTCTGCAAAACCATCATTTTTAGGTATTGCAAATGATGGAAAAAGGATGTATCTTTGCACCCGAAAATAAATGTAACTAAAAGTAAGATAGACAAATGAAAACAACAATCGTAATTTATGGCTCTTCTACTGGCTCATGCCAGTCGATTGCCGAAACCATCGCCTCTAAGTTGGGCGTGGAAGCTGTAGATGTAGCTAACATCGATGATGCAACTATCACAAGTCATGAGAATCTTCTTCTCGGTACTTCTACCTGGGGTGCCGGCGAGATGCAGGATGACTGGTATGATGGCGTAAAGACATTGAAGAGTGCCGGCTTGGCTGGCAAGACAGTTGCCCTGTTTGGTTGTGGCGACAGCGAGTCTTACCCTGATACATTCTGTGGCGGCATGAAGGAACTCTATGATGCTGCCGTTGATGCTGGCGCTACCGTATTGCCTGGTGTTTCTACGGATGGATACACCTATGATGACAGTGAGGCAATTGATGGCGACAAGTTCCTGGGACTCGCACTTGATGAGGTGAATGAGGATGACAAGACAGAGGAGCGCATCGATGCATGGCTCGAGGCTATCAAACCAGCGTTATAATTTTTTCTAAAATATATCTTTCAAGAATTAGAGAATGATGGAATTCTCTGATTCTTGATTTTAAACTTGATTAATTCGGATAGTATGCAGCAGGAAATCGCAACACCAGTAGATTTGAAGGTTCTGATGAATCATATATATGAATATAAGAAGGGCGTGCGCCGCCTGGTGCTCTACACCTTCAACAAGAAATATGAGTCTTTTGCCATAACAAGATTAGAACGTCAGAATATTGATTATATCATCCAGCCGGTTGGCAACGACCGTCTGAATCTCTTCTTTGGTAAGAAGGAATGCCTGGATGCTATCCGCATGATAGTCACCAAACCATTATGCCAGCTTACGCCGGAAGAGGATTTCATCCTGGGTGCCATGCTGGGATATGATATCTGTGCCCAATGCGAACGCTATTGTGAGCGAAAGAAAAAAGTTTGCTAAGTTTTTCTTTTATCTTCGGAATATTATTATGTTAATAAAGAAAGAGCGTGATAGCCTCATTTGGCGATCACGCTCTTTTGACGTATAAGATGATTTTTCGGAATAATTCCTGTTTTAATCCCTTATTTTAACGGAATAATTCCTTTTTCTTACTTCTTCATCATTTCCTCTACGGCTCTGATGAGCTGGGTATCATGACCGGTGATGTAATCCTCTGGAGAATTATATACCTCGATGTCTGGATAGAGGGTGGTGTTCTCGCCGAAGGTACCACGCATATCGCGGCAACCTACCTGTGGAATACCGAATACCAGGCTGCGGTCCATCAAGGTCTCCCACCATACGGCGGTCATTGTACCTGCTACCGGTGTACCAATCAGCTTACCAATGCCCAACTCCTTATATACCCATGGGAAACCATGACCGTTACTGTAGTCGTCCTCGCAGATCAGAACGCAGGATGGTTTGGTCCACTTGTTGAATGGATCCTTGCCCACAACCTTTCCATGAGGCACAAACTCCTGATACTGCTTTCCGCTGAGCAGAGTGCAGAGGTCGTCGTGCAACCAGCCACCACCATTGTGGCGCTCATCCACGATTACGGCATCCTTGTTGCGGTTCTTGTCGCTCAAGAGTTCGCTATATACGGTCCGGAAGCTCTCGCTGTTCATCGCCTTGACGTGAACGTATGCGATTCTGCCCTTTGAAACGCTATCCACGATGGCACGGTTTCTATCCACCCAGCGCTTGTAGAGAAGTTCCTGCTGATAACCCTGAGAAATTGCCTTGATGGTCAGGTCGAAAGTCTTGCCCTTGGTGTTCTTGATGGTGAGACGTACATTCTTGCCGGCCTTTCCATCGAGCAATGCGTTGTAATCCTTACCTGCCTTGATAGCCTCGCCATCAATCTTCTCGATGATGCAGCCGGCAGTAACCTCATTCTTCTTCACTGCGAAAGGACCACGCTTGATAACTTCCTGAATCTTCAAGCCGTCACCCTCGTAGTTAGGATCGAAGAAAGCACCGAGAGCTGCCGTAGAAAGAGAAGCGCCACTGGCATAATAGCGGCAACCGGTATGGCTGGCATTCAGCTCACCCAGCATCTCGCTCAACATCTCAGCGAAGTCGAAGTTATTATTAATATAAGGTAAGAACTTCTCATATACCTTGCGATAGTACTCCCAGTCCACACCCTGCATCTTTGGATCGTAGAACTTGTCAGCCACCTGGCGCCATACATGGTCGAAGAGATACTGGCGCTCCTCGGCAGGCTTGTAGTTGAATGGAGCCTCAAAGTCGATGTTGGTAGTAGCCTTGCTGCCCAGGTCAATCTTCTTGATGCTGCTGCCATTGCAGAGGAAGAGGTTCTTGATATCCTTGTCGGCAACGAAGCCACCGCCACCGATACCCTTCATCATCAGGGTAGTGCTGCCTTCCTTCAAGTCGTGGCACCAGAGGTCGTAGCCACCTTCAAAGGCAGCCTGGTAATATACCTTCTCTCCCTTGCTGTCGATGATGGCATCACCCATATTGGATGAGTTGACGGTAAGACGTACCACACGGTCACGGCAGTTCTCGAAGTCGAGTTCGAGAGGTTTCACCTTATCCACCTCAATCTTTCCGGTCTTCTCCTCTTTCTTCTTCTTGTTTTCCTTCTTCTTCTCCTCCTTCTCGTCAGCCTTCTTCTCCTTCTCGTCCTTGTTGGCCTCGGCTAATTCGAGTTCCTCCTTAGACATGCGGAAGCGGTCGTAGGCTTCGAGGTCGAGGAACATGAGATAGGCGTCGTATTCAGCACCCCATGAACCGTGACTGCGATAACCGGCACGGTCGCTCTCGAAGAGGATAGCCTTTCCGTCGAGCACCCACTTACCGTTGCTGTCGCTATATCCGCTGTCGGTAATATTGTAAACTTCCTTTCCGTCAGCCTTTACTACGGCGATATCTGTATTGTTCCATCCGCCATTACCGATGTAGCTGCACATGAGCCACTTGCTGTCTGGGCTCCATTCAAACCAGATGTCGCCATCAGAGTAAGAATAGTTGTACTTGCCATCGAGCACGGTGCGCACTTCCTTCGACTTCAGGTTGATGATGCGGAGGGTAGCACGATTCTCATAGAAAGCCACCTCCTTGCCGTCAGGACTGTAGGCAGGATACTGCGAAGTAATATTGGTCTTGGTAAGCTGCTCCTCTTCTATCTCAGAGCAGTAAGTAAAGTTCTTCTCTTTCTCGCTCTTGATCTTAGCCTGGAAAATCTGCCATACACCATTGCGCTCAGAAGCATAGACCAGACTTCTGCCATCAGGAGCAAAGCTCAGGTTGCGCTCCTGCTGAGGAGTATCGGTGATTCGCTTGGTAGTCTTGTATTCTGTAGAGGTAACATATACATCGCCGTGCATCACGAAAGCCACCTCCTTGGCATCTGGAGAAAGCGCAATCTCGGTAGCACCCCAAGACTGAACCTTGCGGATGAGGCTTGGTTCATCGTTATCTGTTGTGATGGAGATGTTGACCTTCTGCGGCTGTCCACCTTCCTTTACGGTATAGATTTCGCCATCGAAACCATAGCAGAGCAAACCATTATCGGAAGAGGTGAGGAATCGTATAGGATTCTTCTGCTGCTGCGTAATCTGTGTATCCTTTCCGCTTGCGATGTTGCGGCGGTATATGTTGAAGGAACCGTCCTGCTCGCTGAGATAGTAGAAGCTCTGGTTGTCGGCAGCCCATACCGGGTTGCGGTCCTCGCCCTTGAAGGTAGTAAGCTTCTGATATTTTCCATTGTCGAGCATCCAGATATCTCGGGTGATAGGTGAGGTATGGTGCTTGCGCCATGCATCCTCGTAACCCTTCTTGTCGTGATAGAGCACCTGACCGTTCTTGTTGATGCTGATGTTCTCCATCGGAAGAACGGAATACAACTTAGGACGACCGCCCTCTGTGCTTACCTCGTAAACCTGCGAAAACTCGTTAGATGCAAAGAGGTTGCTCTGGGCTGTAGGCATGATGTTGGCAGAGAAGAGTACATGGTCGTTGTCCTTGAAGGCGATAGGAGTCTCCTTGCCGCTGTTGGTGGTGAGTCGGGTTGGCGCACCACCCTTGGTAGAGATGACGTAAACATCCAGGCTGCCTTCGCGGTTGGAAGTGAAGGCAATCTTCTTGCCGTCAGGGCTCCAGATAGGCTGAGAGTCATAAGCTGCGTTGGTTGTCAACTGGCGTGCCTCGCCACCATTGGCAGGAACGCAATAGAGATCGCCCTTATAGGCAAAAGCGATGGTAGAGCCATCAGGTGAGATGGCAGGGTAGCGCATCCACAATGGACCTTGCTGGGCCTGGGATGCCAGAGATGCTGCCAGAAGAGCAGCGCTAAGAATCAGTTTCTTCATTATTATAAAGTTTCTGTTTGATTTATGTTGCAAAGTTACAGTTTTTATACGAAACTACCAAACTTAATTCCGTAAAACCGTGAAATAGCTACTCATTTATTAGGAGATTGTAAGCAGAACCTTTCACTCTGATACCTACTTGTAAGTATAAAAAATGTGAAAATCACAATTTCTCGGTATTGTGTAATTTCTCAATAACCCTTACCTTTGCACCCCGAAAAAAGGAATAGATATGAAAAAAGGAATAGGAAAAATCAGAAAGATTAAAAAGAAACACATCTTCCTGGCCTTGTTGTCCGTGATTGTTCTGGGAGGTCTGGCGAAGGCTTACTCTGCCTGGGTGGGTACTACCCGCATCGCTTTCCTCAACTATCAGGCTATTGCGCTGGGACAGATTTCGCATGCCAACGATAATGCGATGATTAAACTGAGTGAAATCACAACCGATGATTTCGGTCATCTGGATGATTACGATATGATTATCGTGAATGGTATGGGTCTTCGAATCGACGAGAACCAGCGCAAGCAGTTGGAAGAGGCTTCCTACAAGGTGCCGACCCTGACTCATGCTGCTACCAACCCTGCCAACAATATCGTATCAGTAGATAACTTCGATGCCGATTATCTGATGCAGTACATCGAGAACGGCAGCAAGAAGAATTATCACAGTATGCTCGCTTATATCCGTAAGTTTATCGACGGAAAGAAGTTCATGGCTCCAGAACCGGAACGTGTGGATGAGCGACCAGACTATCTCCTGACTCATTTCGACCCGAAAGATGAGAAGGGTGATGAACTGGGCTTCAACAGCATCCGCGAATATAATGCCTTCCTGGCAAAGAACGGTTTATATAAAGAAGGTGCTCCTACCATCTTGCTTACCGGTTTTATGGGTGCGGCTCCTGATATGGAAAAAGCTTTCGAAAAGAAGGGATTCATGGTGTATCGCATCAATAAGCTTCAGAGCTTTATCGCCGGTCATCATGCCGACAGTATTCAGGCGAATGCCGTAGTGAATATGGCGCATGGCAGACTGGGCGATTACTTCGTTGAGTTCCTGAAGCAGAAGAATATTCCATTGTTCTCACCTCTTAATATCAACCGCTTGACCACCGATTGGGAGAACGACAAGCAGGGAATGAACGGCGGTTTCATGTCGCAGAGCATCGTGACTCCGGAGATTGATGGTGCCATCCGTCCATACGTGGTTTTCGGACAGCGCATCAACAAGGAGGGCTTGCAGGAGGTTTACGGCATCCCTGACAGAATGGAGAGTTTCGTGGAGAGCGTGCAGGGCTATGTGAATCTGAAGAACAAGAAGAACAGCAGCAAGCGCATCGCCATCTTCTACTTCAAGGGTCCGGGTCAGAATGCACTTACCGCTTCGGGAATGGAAGTGGTTCCATCGCTCTACAATCTCCTGGTTCGCTTGAAGAATGAAGGATACAATGTAGGCAAGTTGCCTGCCAATCCTCAGGAACTGGCAAAGATGATCCAGGCTCAGGGTGCCGTCTTCGGAACCTATGCCGAGGGTGCTTATACCCAGTTCCTGAAGTCTGGACATCCAGCCCTGGTTACCGCCCAGCAGTTTGCCGGATGGACCCAAAAGGCTTTGTCTAAGAAGATGATCAAGGAGATGAACCAGCTCTATGGCTCCTTCCCTGGCAAATATATGGCTACCGATGACGGTAAGCTGGCGGTGGCAAGACTGCAGTTCGGTAATGTAGCATTGCTTCCACAGGTGATGGCAGGCGTGGGAGGCGACTCCTTCAAGATTGTGCATGGCACCGACCAGGCACCACCTTACACCTATGTTGCCTCTTATCTCTGGGCTCGTTATGGTTTCAGTGCCGATGCACTTATCCATTTCGGAACCCACGGTTCGCTGGAATATACCCCGAGAAAGCAGGTGGCACTCGGCAGCAACGACTGGAGTGACCGATTGATTGGTGTGGTTCCACATCTTTATATATATACCATCGGCAATGTGGGCGAGGCAATGATTGCCAAGCGCCGCACCTATGCCCAGACCCAGAGCTATCTCACTCCTCCTTTCAAGGAGAGCGAGTTGCGACAGACCTATAAGCAGTTGAGCGATGCCATCCAGTCATACGAGAAGAAGGCATCTGCCGAACAGTCGCTCAAGGTGAAGGCGCTGACCGTGAAGATGGGAATCGCCCGTGAACTGGGGCTCGATGCCAAGCAGATGAACAAGCCTTATTCTGCAGATGAAATTGCGAGAGTAGAGAACTATGCAGAAGAGTTGGCAAACGAGAAGATTACCGGCAAGCTCTATACTCTCGGTGTGCCATACGATAATGATGATGTCCGCACCAGTGTCTATGCGATGGCTACAGATCCTATTGCCTACGGAATGCTGGCAGTAGATAAGCTGAAAGGTCGTGCCCAGGAGGGTGTGGAGAAGCACAAGCAGCTTTTCGACCGTCTCTATCTGAGCAAGGCACGCAATACCGTGACCCAGCTTCTGGGTTCAGCCTCGGTTTCTGATGAATACATCTGCCGTTATGTAGGAATCACTCCTGCCGAACTCCAGATGGCGCGTAAGGTTGAGGCGATGCAGGCAGCTCCGGATCCTATCCAGATGATGATGCAGATGGCAGACCAGATGGGTGGAGCGAAAGAGGCGAAGCCGAAGAGGGTGGACCACCGTACGGTAAGCGAGCTCCGTGCTGCCAAGGTTTCTCACAAGAAGAAGATTCCGCAGATGAGTCGTGAGGCTTTTGAGAAGATGGAACAGACCGGTCGCTTCCCTGACAAGATGATGGAAGCCATCAAGAAGGGACAGAAATGGTATCAGGAGGATTTGAAGAAGGTGAAGATGGCGAAAGCCGGCAAGGGCAAAGCATCTCAGAAATCTTCTAAAGATAAGGGTATGATGATGTCGAAGGCACCAAAATATACCCGTCAGCAGATTCATCTGGCTCAGGCTATCACTACCGTAGAGCATGCCTTGCAGAATGTGGGCAAGTATTCGGAGGCGCTCCGTCAGAGTCCGCTCAACGAGATGTCTTCTCTGATGAATGCCCTGAATGGCGGCTTTACTGCTCCATCTCCTGGTGGTGATCTGATTGTGAATCCGAACACCCTGCCTACCGGTAGGAATCTCTTCTCCATCAATGTGGAGAATACACCTTCGGAGGATGCCTGGGAGAAGGCGAAGGAACTTTGCGACAATACCATCAAGATGTATTGTGAGCGACATAAGGGTGAATATCCTCGTAAGGTGAGCTATACGCTCTGGAGTAGCGAGTTTATCGAAACAGAGGGCGCTACCATCGCTCAGATTCTCTATATGCTCGGTGTAGAACCGGTAAGAGATGCCTTCGGTCGTGTTACCGATCTGCGTCTCATCCCATCCAAGCAGTTGGGCCGTCCCCGCATCGATGTCGTGGTTCAGACTTCCGGTCAGCTCCGCGACCTGGCTGCATCCCGTCTCTTCCTCATCAACAAGGCGATAGAGATGGCGGCAAATGCCAAGGGTGATAAGTATGACAACCTGGTGAAAGCCGGTGTTACCGAATCCGAAAGAGTGCTCGTAGAGAAGGGTATGTCGCCAAAGGAGGCTCGCAAAGTGAGTATGTATCGAGTGTTTGGAGGCGTAAACGGCAACTATGGCACCGGTATCCAGGAGATGGTAACCGCAGGCGACCGCTGGGATAAGGAGAGTCAGATTGCCGAGGTTTATATGAACAATATGGGTGCCTTCTATGGTGATGAGAAGAACTGGGAAACCGTTCGTAAGGCTGCTTTCGAGGCAGCGCTGACCCGTACTGATGTGGTAGTTCAGCCACGACAGAGCAACACTTGGGGCGCCTTGAGTCTCGACCACGTATATGAGTTTATGGGAGGAATGAACCTCGCAGTGCGCAACGTAACCGGTAAGGATCCGGATGCTTATCTCGCCGACTATCGCAACCATAGCAATATGAGAATGCAGGAGGTGAAGGAGGCTATCGGCATCGAGGGCAGAACCACCATCTTCAATCCTGCCTATATCAAGGAGAAGATGAAGGGTGGAGCCAGCAGTGCCAGCACATTCGCCGAAATCGTAACCAATACCTACGGCTGGAATGTGATGAAGCCAAAGGCTATCGACAAGGAGATGTGGGACGAGATCTATAATGTATATGTCAAGGACAAGTACCATCTCGGAACCAAGGAGTTTTTTGACAAGCAGAATCCGGCAGCGCTGATGGAGATGACCGCCGTGATGATGGAGAGTGCCCGCAAGGGAATGTGGAAGGCTACTCCCCAGCAGCTCAAGGACATTGCCAAGCTTCATACCGAGACCGTGAACAAGTATAAGCCTTCATGCTCCGGTTTCGTTTGCGACAATGCCAAGCTGCGCAACTATATCGCCAGCAAGACCGATGCTGCTTCTGCCAAGGAATATCAGCAGAATGTAGAGCAGATCCGCGATGCTGAGGCTGCGAAGAATAGCAGCGACAAGGGTATGGTGATGAAGAAGGAGACGCTGAATGAGGAGGCTCAGAAGACCACCACTGTGGTGAGCGGCATCGTAGTAGGTGTCATTGTCATCGTAGCATTCGTGATGTTGGCTATCCTCATTCGCCGCAGACGGAGTCAGAGTGAAGAGTGAAGAACGAAGAGTGAAGAATTCAATAGTATTTATAAATAAAAATAGGTGAAGAATTATGAGTGATGAAGAATAACAATATAGCCAAAAGGACTATATGATTTTTCACTCTTCACTCTTCGTTCTTCACTTTCAAAAATGGAGACATTAGTTTTAGTAATGATGATATTGGTTTGCTTCAGTTTTGTGCTGAAGCAGACCTTCCACGGAGTGAAGGAGATTATGATCATCTCGGTGCTCGTAGCTTTCTTCGTGGGAATGACCTGGCCATTCGCCATCGAGCAGTCGAAGACGCAGATTGCGGCTTGGATAGCTGACCAGAAGCTGATGCTCGATATGGCGGTGCTGCTGAGTATCGACGTGGCACTCACGATGCTTTTCTGTGTGCACCACGTAGATCTGAAGACTTCAGAACATGTGAGCCGCCGCAAATGGGTGTTCTTCATCTTCCTGAAGTATTTCCCGGGGTTGCTGGTTTTCCCTGTGCTGTTCAGTGTTCTGGTGATGACCATCTTCCTGCTTCCCGGCGTATCGTTCCAGGTGGTAGCATGGGTGCTTGCGGTAGTGCTGCTGGTCTTGACTCCGGTATTCACCTATGGTTTGAGATGGCTCTTGCCGGAGCGACCAATCCGCTTGGAACTGCTTTTCCTGGTAGAGGTGCTGCTCGGATTGATGGGCATCATCGGTACGGTGAATGGCAGGACAGCCGTGGCAGGATTCAACAGTTTCGATGCCCTCTCGCTTTTCGGCGTCATCGCCATCGTCATCGTGGGAATGGCAATCGGATGGGCAATTTACAATTATCAAATTAAAAAATATAGAGTATAATGAATTACATATCAGACGTATTGTTTTGGATTTCCACAGGCATGCTGGTTCCTGTGATTATTTTGTTGATTTTCTTCTTCCTCAGAGCCTTGCTGCTCCTCGGAGGTTTCTTCGGACAGTATCTTGTAAAACGCAAGTCGGGTGCGGAGATTCGTGAACAGATGAACAACCTGACGCTCGATAATATCGATACCCTGGGCGATCGCTTGCCAAAGAACAAGCAGGCTGTCATCGTTTCCTATATGAAGAAACTCATGGACAATCGTCAGAGTAAGGCGCAGGTGAACCGCATCCTCGACCAGTATGCCCAGTTTGTTGAGAAGGATCTTTCTCTTCCTTCTACACTCCTGAAGATGGGTCCGATGCTCGGTTTGATGGGTACCTTGATTCCGATGGGTCCAGCCCTGGTAGGTCTTTCTACCGGCGATATTGCTTCGATGGCTTACAATATGCAGGTGGCTTTCGCTACCACCGTAGTGGGATTGTTTTCTGCAGCCATCGGTTTCGTAACCAAGCAGACCAAGAACCGCTGGTACACAGAGGATATGAGCAACCTCGAATTTATGGCAGACCTTTTGGAGGAAAAGCAAAAAGGCTTTTAAAGGTAAAAAGGTAAAAAAGTAAAAAGGTAAAAAAGGCTTTTAAAGGTAAAAAACTAAAGACATATAATTTATGAGACAGAGACGCAGAAATAGGCTTGCACATGATGGCGAGGATGATGATCCGATGAGCGTAGTGAGCAACCTCTTCGATGTGGCGATGGTATTTGCCCTCGCCCTGATGGTAGCCCTCGTTTCGCGCTATAATATGACGGAAATGTTCAGCAAGGATAACTTCACGATGGTGAAGAACCCTGGCAAGGAGAATATGGAAATCATTACCAAGGATGGACAGAAGATCAATCGCTATACTCCTTCTGAAGACCAGAGCCAGAAATCTGGCAACAAGGGAAAGAAGGTGGGCATCGCTTACCAGCTGGAGAATGGCGAAATCATCTATGTTCCGGAAGATAAATAATTGAATTTCCGTATATCAGGAAGTTAAAGGAGTTAAGGCGTATGTCTTGCTGCTTAAAAACTACGCCAAAAAGACTATTGTCTTAACTCCTCAGCGACCGTAGGGAGCGATAACTCCTTTAACTTCTTTAACTTCTGAACTTGAATAAATAATATTGTAACTAAAAGAAAAATAAGAAAATGAAAAAGTTTAAGACAATGATGGCCATGATGTTGGCTTTGGTTTCTATGTGTGTAGCATTCAACTCTTGCAGCAGTGATGATGATAATGAAACTGTGGCAGCTGCCAAGGAGATTGCCGGTTCATACACCAGCTCTCTGGATATGACCGTAATGGGCGAGGCTTCTACATACGATAATGTTACTATGAAGATTGAGGCTATTGATGATGCTACCGTCAAGGTTACCTTACCTGCTTGCGGCGAGGGCATGATGGCTCTTCCTGCTCTAGAGGTTCCTGCAGTAAAGGTTTCTGGTTCCAATGGTGCTTATGCATTTGCTCAGGAAAATTATGCTGGTACTGTTACCGTGAATGGTGCTGAGAAGAACTACACTGTAACCTTGCAGGGTACTTTGAAGGACAAAACGCTGACTGTCAACTACTCAATACAGTATGGCAAGATGCCTATGCCGATGATTGCTAAGTTTGTTTGTACAAAATAAAGGGATTGTTTCAGGATAAACTTTGATATAATTCGATGAAACAAAAGATATTCGCACTATTCCTGATCCTTTGCGGATTGTGCCTGAATCTGAAAGCTGAAACCCAGGGAGATATCGTGGGTAGAGTGCTCGATGATTCGGGCGCACCTCTGGTGGGTGCTACCGTCCAGATTTTGCATGCAAAGGGTGGGGTAACAACTGATGAAGACGGATATTTCCGCATTCCTTACAGCAAGGAGGGAGCGGTGAGAGTGAAGGTGAGCTTTGTGGGCTATCAGACTCAGACTTTCGTACTGAAAGCGGATGAGAGAAAAGGTGAGCAGCATGTCCTTCGTCTTCAACCGGATGCTACAGCCCTCGATCAGGTGGTGGTAACCGCAACCCGAACTCCGAAGGCTTTGAAGGATGCTCCTGTGGTAACCCGTCTGATTTCCGCCAATGATATCAAGATTGCAGATGCTACCAATATCCAGGACCTCCTCACCGAGCAGATGCCGGGTCTGGAATTCGGCTATGCCATGAATCAGGAGACTTCTCTCAACATGAATGGTTTCGGTGGAAACGCCGTGCTCTTCCTCGTAGATGGTGAGCGATTGGCTGGTGAAACCATGGATAATGTTGATTATAGTCGTCTGAACTTGGATAATGTAGGACGTATCGAGATAGTAAAGGGTGCAGCTTCGGCGCTCTATGGCGCCAATGCCGTAGCCGGAGTCATCAACATCATCTCCCGTGAAAACAGCGAACCTTGGACTGCCAATGTCAATACCCGCTACAACGACTTCAACAAGGAGTGGCGCCACGGTGGAAGCTTCAGCTTCAATGCCGGAAAATGGAATTCGCAGACCAGCATCCAGCGCACCACATCGGATGAGGTTCAGCTCACCAGTCCTTTCGATACAGAATCCAACATCCTCCATATTTATGGTGGAGAGACCTTCAATGTGAAGGAGCGTCTTACCTACAAGCTTTCTGATAAGATAAAACTGATAGGTCGTGGCGGCTATTTCGCCCGTATCAGCAATCGCAGCAACTACGATGATCACTATAAGGATTATTCTGCCGGACTGAAGACCGTGATGAATCTCTCGGAGAATGATAATCTGGAGATTTCATACGGCTTCGACCAGTATGACAAGACCCGATTCGTGAATAATGAGCGCACTCACGATCACGATTATACCAATCGTCAGAACACCGTCCGTGCCCTCTATTCCCATATCTTCGGCAAGAACACATTGACGGCAGGTGCTGATTTCCTGAACGATTATCTCACCACCTATCAGTTTGCCAACAATGGATCCAAGACTCAGAACTCATACGATGCTTTCGCCCAGTTCGATTACAATCCTTTGCAGTGGTTGAACATCGTGGCTAGCTTTCGTCATGATTACTTCTCTGCATCCAGCCAGCATGCCACTACCGGTCGTCTGGCTCTGATGACCAAGTGGAAGGGCTTTTCCATCCGTGCCAACTATGCCGGCGGATTCCGTGCCCCAACCTTGAAGGAGATGTATATGAACTTTGATATGGTGGGCATGCAGATGATTTATGGCAATCCGGATTTGAAGCCGGAGAAGAGCGACAACTTCAACCTGGCGCTGGAGCATACCGGCAGGGTGAAGAGTGCTGGCTTCTTTACCGGTCAGTATAGTCTTACTCTGATGGGCTATTATAATAAGTATGATAAGCGCATCACTACCGAGGATTATGCCGATTATACCCCGGGAACCGGTCAGCCGGATGTGGCTTCCCGTTATTGCAATGAGGATGGAGTAGAGGTGAGCGGCATCGACTTCAGTGCCCAGTACCGTTCGGATATGGGTCTAGGTGTGAAACTCGACTACAGTTATCTCCATGTAGGTGGCAGAAGCGTAGATTCCCAGTTCTCCCAGCCTCGTCCGCATTCTGCAACCTGGCGTCTCGACTACGATCGTCAGCTCTGTTCGTTCTATCGCATCAATGCCGCTCTGTCAGGCAGATACCTGTCCTCTCCTGATACGAACATCGAGAAGCATGACAGCAGTTATCAGTTGTGGAAGTTCACGCTTCAGCAGCGATTCCTGGATGCCGTCAATCTGAACTTCACGGTAGATAATCTCTTCGATTATACACCAGAGAAGTATTATTGGAGTTCGGCGATGACCACCGGTCGCACCTTCTCTGTGGGACTTTCGGTTGACATCGACCGCATCGTGAATCTGTTCTAGAAACCGTCATCTGGCAGTTTCCAGACCCAAAATAGGTTAAAAAAGCCATAGTGAAGGATGCTTTTCTTCAAATTATGCCGTACTTTCGGTATAAAATCGTAATTTTGCAGTGATTTAAAACCTATTCATTCAAAATTATGATACGAAGAATCATTCTAACTATGGCTTTTTTGGCTAGCCTTTCATTATCAGCCAAGGATGTGAACATGGGCAGTTGGCAGATTGTTCCATTGCCTCAGCAAGTCAAGGAGATGAGTAGCGCTCCTTTCCGCATCACAGCCAAAACTACAATCTATTATGCTGCTGGAGATGAGAAGCAGAAGAAGGATGCCGGGTTCCTGGCATCTCATATCAAGGAGGTAACCGGTATCGAGGTAAAGACTACCGACAAGCAGGCGAAGGGTCAGATCCGTCTGGCGCTGAATGCTGGCGATACTAAATCTGAAGCTTATTCTCTCGTGGTCAACAAGAATGGCATCACCATTTCAGCCACCTCTCATGTAGGTATCTTCTATGGCATCCAGAGTGTGATGAAGGCATTGCCTATCACCCGGAATGTGAAGAGCGTTTCTCTTCCTGCTGCCGAGGTTACCGATGCTCCCCGCTTTGCTTATCGTGCGTTCATGATCGATGTAGGCCGTCATTATTTCAGCGTACCTTATCTCAAGAAGTTGATTGATGTCTTTGCGATGCACAATATCAATTATTTCCACTGGCACCTTACCGAGGATCAGGGCTGGCGTCTTGAAATCAAGAAGTATCCGATGCTTACCCAGATCGGTTCCAAGCGTAAGGAGACTATCCTGCCAACCAACAAGAACGAGTTTGATGGCGTTCCTGTATCAGGTTATTATACCCAGGAGGAAGCCCGCGAAATCGTGAAGTATGCTGCCGACAGATACATCACCGTGATTCCGGAGGTGGATATGCCGGGTCACATGCTGGCAGCCCTGGCATCTTATCCTGAGTTGGGCTGTACCGGTGGTCCTTACGAGGTAGCTACCCGTTTTGGTGTTTTCGAGGATGTGTTGTGTGCCGGCAAGGCTCAGACTCTTCAGTTTGCCAAGGACGTGATGGATGAAATCATGGATATTTTCCCATCAGAGTATATTCATATTGGTGGCGATGAGTGCCCAAAGAACCGCTGGAAGGTTTGCGGGAACTGTCAGAAGAAGATTGCAGATCTCGGTATCCAGGAACTTCCTAAGCACAGAAAGGAAGAGCAGCTCCAGACCTGGTTTATGGGTGAGATAGAGAAGCAGATCAGAAACCGTGGCAGAAAGATGATGGGTTGGGATGAGATTCTGAAAGGAACTCCATCCAAGGACATCACCGTTTGCGGTTGGACCAGTGTGAATGCCAGCATCCGTTCTGCCCGTGAAGGTCATCCTACCATCGTAGCTCCTATCAGCAATTTCTATTTCAGCAATCCTCGCATCAACAAGATAGAGGGTATTCCTAGCATCCAGCGGGTATATGATCTGGAGCCTTGCTCTGATAAGCTGACTCCTGCCGAGCAGCAGAACATCATCGGTGCCGAGGGTTGTATCTGGACCGAGTGGGTAAAGGATGCCGAGAAGATGGAGTGGGAGCTGTTGCCAAGACTTGCCGCCCTTTCTGAGGTGCAGTGGACTGCCAAGGACAAGCGAAACCTGGAGAACTTCTTCCCACGAATGCTCCACATGCAGGATCTCTACCGCCTCTACGGCTTGAATTACAAGGCTGATATCGAGGATGCCGTGAAGAAGCATCTGGAAGAAAAGAAGTAATATTTGTAGATAGCACCGCCCTAACTATATAAAAATAGGTAGTTAGGGCGGTGTTATCGTTTATAGGTGCGCCCTAACTATGTTAAAAAGGTAGTTAGGGCGGTACTATCCTTGCAGATTTCATTTTTTTTGTTTATCTTTGCACCGATAAAATTTAGTATAAATGAAATAAAATCAGAAAGTTATGGATGCAAACGGAATAATAGGACGTGAATATGAGCAGAAACTCATTCTGGAACGTTGTAAAAGCAACAAGGCAGAACTGATAGCTATCTATGGTCGTAGGCGCGTAGGAAAGACTTTTCTGGTTCGAAAAATGTTCAACGACCAGTTTGCCTTTTCCTTTATTGGTATGTATGAAGTGAGCCGTGCGGTACAGCTGGAGCAGTTTCGGATGGCGTTGGCGCAGTATGCTAAGCAGACAGTGCCCAAGCTGAAAACCTGGTTTGAGGCTTTTGCTGCTTTGCGTGAATATCTGTCGGGCTTATCTCAGCAGGAACCGATTGTTCTGTTCTTTGATGAGTTGCCTTGGATGGATACGCCCAAAAGCAATTTTATCGCAGCTTTCAGTTATTTCTGGAATTCATGGGCTTCTATGGTCCCTCAACTGAAACTTATCGTCTGTGGTTCTTCCACCACATGGATGTTGGCTAAGTTTATAGGCGATAAGGGCGGATTGTATGGTCGCGTTACCCGGCAGATCTATCTGGCTCCATTCTCTCTGGGCGAGACAGAACTGTTCTTAAACGAATTGAAAGGCCTTGCTCTTACCCGCCAGCAGGTATTGGATGTGTATATGATATTGGGGGGTATTCCTTATTATCTTGATATGCTGGAGCGTGGTGTGCCGTTAGATGTGTGCATCGACAGACTGTTTTTCTCGCAGGATTCGCCATTACGTGGAGAATTCGATTTCCTCTTCCGTTCTCTCTTTAATGACTCCAAGCATTATCGCAAGATAGTAGAGGTGCTTTCTGAAAAAATGAAGGGGATGACCCGTAAGGAATTGATGGAGGAGTTGAAACTGAAAGGCGGTGGACAGTTATCAGAAATCCTGGAGAATCTGAAGAAATGCGATTTTATCAGGAAATATGCTACCATAGGAAAGAGTGAAAGGGATGCCCTATATCAGTTAACTGACTTATACTCATTGTTCTATACCCGTTTTGTGGCAAATAACAGTGGGCAGGATAAGAACTTCTGGAGTAACATGCGCAATTCGGGAAATAGAACAGCCTGGAGCGGTTATGCTTTCGAACAGGTATGCCTACATCATATCCCACAGATCAAGAAGGCATTGGGTATTTCTGGTGTTTTGGCGAATGTTTATTCCTGGTCCTGCCGTCCTTTTGTAGATTCTACTGGTGCAGAATGGCGAGGAGGTCAGATAGATATGCTGATAGACCGTGCTGATGGAGCTATCAATATCTGTGAGATGAAATATGCCAAGGATGAGTTTGTGATAGATGCCAGCTATGAGCAGCGGCTGCGTGACAGGATGTCTTCCTTCTCTGTGGCGACCAAGACGAAGAAGGCATTGTTGCATACTTTCATCACGACTTATGGGGTGAAGCAGAATATGCATAGTGGATTGGTGAATAGTGAGGTAAGGATGAATGATCTCTTTGGATAAATGGTATTTTAATATCCGTTTTCAAAACTGATACTGCCCCCATGGATAGGAGGCAGGTCGGTGAAAAACGTTGAAAAATCGCCTAGAACCATCTCTTCTTCATTTTCTTCAAGAAATCCTTGGTGATAGGGAAGCTGAAGGCATCACCTATTACGGAGTCGGTATGGCAGAAGGGACATTCGGCTGTAGGCGGCTCATCAGGGAAGTAATCCGTGATTTCGGATGGCGAGAAGATTTCGCAGCAGCTGAAGCAACCGCACTTTTCAGACTTCTCTATCTGTTCCTTGTTGCGGATGCTGCATTCATGACCTGGCGGAAGATCTTGTCTTTCTCCTCCTCTTCTTTCTGCTTCTTCTCAGCCTTTTCCAAATACCCCTTGAATCGTCTCTGAAGATAGAGCGGCACATGATAGTGAAGGGCGAAGACATACAGCGACGGAACCTGGTCGTGGTATTCATAGCCGGGACCATCTATCACGGTATAGCTGTCATCCGTTTCATCGTATGGTAGTTCATCCAATCCCCTTTTATCCTTGACAGCCTGGTTTCTCTCCCAGATCCATTCGGTGGTAAGCGGAGTACCGACGACGATGGCAAGTTTTACCTCATCGCCACGATATACTTCCACGATGTCACCTTTCTGGAATCTGATCTGTTTTGCGTTTCTGCCTCGGAAGGTCTCGTCAGGATGACGGTTGTATGCAGGCAAATCGCAGACTCCGGGATAGTAAATGCTGAAACGCGAACAGCAGTAAGACTGGTCGATCAGTTTTCCCTCACCGTCATACACTCTTTCAGAAAGACATTCGCGGTCGTAGTGCAACAGTCCCATTGGAATCTCCGAGATATAATAGCAGAAGGTATCCAGCGGATAGTCGTCTTCCTCCTTCATCTTTTTGCGGTAAAGGACATCCTGGTGCATCAGTCTCTCAGCCTCCTCCAGAGTTGTGGTGAAGGCTTGCGGACAATAGGTGTTCACCTTGTATTTCGGATAATGTGAACGCTTTTTCTCCTCCAGCTCTTCTGTTTCTAAAACTTCGAGCTTGAAGATGGCAGGAACATCCCGATGCTGTGGATGCTCAGCCAATTGCTTGAATTCTTCGTATGTCATAGGATGGTTATTTTAAGAATTTATGAAACTTGAGAATCTGAGATCTAAGTTCAGGGAGACCATCTTCATCGGGTTCTATCTGATTTTTTGTAGTTCCCCTTCTAACTATATTTTTGTGGATTCTGAGTTGTCTAAGTTCCCCTTTTCCGTTACGATACTTTAAGGGATGATATTGGTGTTTCTTCTTGAATTTAGTACCATTGCAGTTGGTGATATTGATTTCCAGGACCAATCCTTCCATCTGAAAGTCGAGCGGGATGTTGATGGCACGTCTTTGGATATCCATCTCGTAGAAGATACTTCCGTCCTTTTTGCAGAGCACGATGTCCAGATAGTCTGGCATATCAGGTATAGTTCCAGGTTCTGACATTTGTGGTCGAAACTCCCCAAACGCTTCCTTCACATACTCGAATAGTCCCCGAGTATATTTTTCGATATCCACCCCTACATATTGAGTATATGTGTATTTGATAATACATATAGACATTTTATTTGCCATTTTATTCTTTCTTTTTGGTTATACCTTTATAATATAGTAATATGAAGGGAAAATTTCAAAAAAAAGTGCCAATACTTTTAAAAAAGTATTGGCGCTTGATTATAGAATGTGATGTGTATTTCCTATATAGCTATGAACTGTTATAAGCCATATTCTTTGCCATTTTATTTTGCAACAGGTCTCTGAACTTATAATCTTCCGTCGTGATAAACATGTTCAACCACTCCGTTGAGACACCAAACAGTAATATTGTTACCCAAGCTGCGTAACAATCCACAGAGCTGGTATTTGTTCCATACTGAATGATACACTCTTTCAAACAATTTTACTTTGATACCTTTTATTGTACCAATATAATCATTCAAAATTCCTTCTGGCATTCCAACATAAGGCTCTATTTTTATCATCGCATCAACAGGTTTGTCTCCATATTTCTTTCTGAGCTGAGTTACCTCCTTATACATATACTCATTGTCAGCCTTGTTTATCTCTTCTTGTCTCTTATACTCAGAAGCCTGAGCACCAAGACTGACTAGATCTTCATAACCCATGAGAGGCTTTTTGAGTTCTTCAGACAATCGCTGCTTTGACATTCCTATATACGACTCTCCAATAACATCTCCTGCACTATTGAGCTTATAACCAGCCACTAATTCGAACTGCTCACTGGACAAACGTTTTGTATTTGCACTCCATAGCGTAGGTTTTACTGGTTTTAACTTCAGATAGCATCCTCCTTTTTCCTGTAAAAATCCATAAAGATTTTCTCCATTTGGATTATATAGGAACGTGTAGTCTTGACCTTTGTATGCAGACAGACAATCCGTCTCTTCTTGTACAGAATGAAGAGTGGCTATAGGTATATTTGCATTAGTACGGCGCATAATAACTCTTCCGTCTAAATAAAGATTTATACCAGAAAGGCAACCTCCATATTCATCCTTGTAATTAATAGGCTCAATTTTATTCAATGCAGTGGTCATTATAGTGGCATCTTCTCTAAACGAATCATCGCTACTACCATTATAGAATTTTGAAGGTCTGGGAACTTGTTTGATAATTGACACCCATTGCTTAGGGTCACTATTGGTTCTGCAAAGCATGAAAGCAAGACAAGTACCGGTCTTCTTATTTTTAGCAATAACGTCTTTCAATGCTCCATTAAGATCATCCCATGCTGTAGGCTCTTGCTGCATAGCATAGAAGACAAAACTCTTCATATAAGACACATAACTCTTTTGGTCTTCTGCATTTTTCAGTTTATCAATACATTCCTTAAAAGTTATCTCCTTGTTTTGATATTTAGCCAGAACATATTCTGCAGTACCGTGAGCATAACAACGTTTTGCAAAAAAGTTCTTCCATTCTGAAAAGTAATTGGCAGGAGTTTCCACTCCAAGTTTGTCTTTATAGTCTGCCTTCAGATCATTGTCTACTTCTTCAGGAAGAACCAATTTCTTTTGCCCATTGACTTCCTTGTAGAAAACTATTTCTTTGCTCTTAAGCCATGTATTGAAAGAAGCGTCAACCATTGAGATGTCATATGGAATAAATCTCGCTATATCAGAGATTGTCCATTTCTTTGTTTTCAGCAAAGCATGGAGCTCAGCAGTCTTGGCAGACTTGACAGAAGAAGCGTTCTGCGCTTTTATATTCATACAACTAAAAAGCGCAAAACAGATTATTAGGATATTATAATGTATTCTTTTCATATTGTTCTTATTCTGGTAGTTCTATTTCATCTTGTTCTGTATCCTCAGTACTTTCTGTTTTCGGACTATTAAAAACAGGACGCACTAGAATGCCATAGATCGCTTGATCACTATTCTGAACGGTTGCGTTTTTTAGGGACGGATTAACCTTCCCGTTTTTGTCTACGGATATTATTGCTAATATCTGAGCAAGGGATTCCTTGTTGGCAGTTCTATATATAGCCTCCGTCGCTTTTACGGTCATTCCGTTGTATTGTGCTAGTTGTGATAAATTAACGAAAGTCTCATTTTCCGTTATAAATGCCAAAAGGCCAGCCGAAACTTTTTTGGATAATTCCATGTTACCAACCCTAGCATATATATCATTAGGCGGGAAGTAAAGGTAAATGGATTTGCCATTTGGTCCTGTAAATTTCGCAACATATAGTTTGTTGATTACCATATAGTCAAGGGTACAGCTCTCAAACAGTTCTTTCCACTGTTCGGCGGTAGGAATGCTCCATCCCTTGCCATACTTTTTTGTTGCAACATCATACTCTGTTCCTGCAATATTTGTAATGTCAGACTTGAATGTGTATGTATCTGACGTATAAATCTGTTTGGTTGCAGTTTCACCATACGAATAATAGCCACCAACAGAAGTAACGCTTGTTGCACCAATATTTCTATCAGCCCATTTGGTACCGCTTGGCAAACCTAAGTCCACCAATATCGGCTTAGAAGCTGTTTGTTGTGCAGGTCTTTTTGACGCAGTAGTTGGTCTCTTGGTTGTAGTACCTTTTCTTGTCTGTGCTGACAAGGACAATGTAAACATCATTGCACAGGCAATGATAAATAAACTCTTGATTTTCATAATCTTTCAGTTTTTTATTTTATTATATTCGATATTTATAAAGCAGTATGCAGTCAAATCCGCTTATATATGCCGGACAATGTTATATATCCATATGCTTCCTTCAGCGATTAGGATTATGACGAGGTAAACCTTCTTATCTAAACAGGCATTTATCCTTGCTATATAATCTTTATTTGTTGCTAATTGTGTGATTAAGATGAAAGGAGCAATGGGAAGAATAATCCAAACTAGTATGATATTAGGATTCATCCGTACTGCTGCCAATAACTCACCTTCAAGACAAAGCTTTACGGCTCTAGTCATTCCGCAACCCGGGCAAGGAATACCAAAGAGAATTTTAGTAGGGCATAGCACTAAACTTATATCATAGATGTTGTTCAGTATAATCCACACCATTCCCAATATATAAACTCCCAATAGGGTGAAAGCTTCTTGCCTAGTCATTACATGACTGTTATGAATTTTTCTAAGTTCTTCTCCTTTGTTACTTTCATGATTAAAAAGTAATCTATAATCGTCCAGATTCCACAACCTCCACAAGTAAGCAGTTTTGCTATTCCAAGACCTGTGTCACCGATATAAAATCTGTCAATTCCTAATCCGCCAGCAACAATGGAAAGTATTAATGCCATAGTTGGATCTTTTAAGCCTAATGTATACAGCATAGATGTCTTGGATTCATCCATAGCTTCGAATCTGTCCCGGATCATCATCATACTTTCATCAGGAAAATACTTGCTATATGTCATTAATAGCATATTGATTTTGTCATTCATTGTTGTCTTGCTTTTCGTTTTTGAGGAAGAGCTATTTTGCTCTTCCTCAAATCTAATGTTTAAAAATTCATCATCAATTTGTTGTAATTATACTTCTTTGCACGGTTCATTGCTGTAAACCAGTCGATAAGTGTCCAAATACCTGCTCCTCCGCAAGTAATGAATTTAGCGATACCCAAACCTGTTTCGCCAAGCCAGAAACGGTCAACACCCAAAACGCCAAGGAAGAAAGCGAACAAAAATGCAACTGTAGGATTCTTCCATTCCGTAGCCATCAGCATACTCTCTTTGCTCTCGTCAAGTGACTCAAGTTTCTTTTTCACATCTTCAATCATCATTTCTGGGAAAAACTTTCCGTTTATCATGATGAACTGGTTAATCTTTTCTTTTTCCATGATTTTTAAATGTTAAATTTATAATTTGTTTTTATTTTCGCAAATACAACAAGCAAGTGCGAAATTCACTAAATGTTTTGTTTATAACGCTGTAATATACTATGTCTTTTAGAAGTATTTCTTACAGTTTTTATAATCAATAGGAGCGTATATTCTCTTAAAATAATCTTGTCCGCGATACAAACCGTCATTCAGGAAAGTGATGCTGGCAGAGCCGTTCTTGCTTTTGACTTGCAAATCTCCATTGTCGGCAAGTTTATAGGTGAACTTTTCTTTTAGACTTTTAAGGTTATTAATAAATACACCTTTTCCACAGCCATTTATATCGGGAGCACTAAATGCCCAATATACAAAAACTGGTTCATTGCCAAAACCAAAGATATAGTCTACTACATTGTCTTTAAAATCTTTGTATTTGGCTTGTCTTTCTGCTTGTAGCTCCAACTCTTCTTGTGCTTTCTGCTCTTTGAGTTCTAACTCCTCTTTGGCCTTTTGGTCCTTGGCAAGCATATTGCTAATCTCCGTTTTATGGTTGCCGCCATCTTTGAACTTTTCCATGTATTCATTCTCCAAAGAAATCTTGGTGGCAAGATCTTTGGTCTTGCAGATATTGGCATAGGCGGTAGAATCGTCTACCCATACTCTTAAGTTCTTGCGAATCTTGACAAGGTGTTCTGGAGATGCCTCCTCGAAGTAATTGTCAAGGTAAGCTCTCATCTCCTGAGGATTGTTCGAGGTTGATACACGGGCAAAGGCCTTGTCCTCTTTTTCTTTAGAGTTACAGCTGGCCAAAATAGTTATGGCCAGCATGGATAAATATAAAAGCTTTTTCATATGTTATGTATTGATGTAAGATGTTGTATGAATGAGTAATGTTGTAATATTGCTATAGTCGGATATTATTTCATTGCCTCGGTCAACTTTTTGGTGATCTCGACATAGCGTTGTAATTGCTCACTGGTAAAGTTGCCTTTGGCATCTTTGCATTTTTCAAGCAAATCCTGATAGCTGCCTTCCAACTCCTGTGCTTCGCCGAGAGTAGACATATACTCCTCAGAACCTGGTTCCATGTCTTTCAACTTAGCATAGAAGTCTGAGAGTTTGTTGACATATTCCTCGTAGGAGTCGAGCATCTCGTCGATGTTGGTATCTGAAGATGACGAAGAGAGATCGTTAGAGGTGTCTTCGCTTTCTTTGGTCTCCTCGGTCTTCTTCGATGCTCCCTTTCCGGTAATTTGCTCGATGGCATTAGGGATGTTGCAGTATGTCATAAACATGTAATGGTTGTCGGTGGTGGCACTTTCTAGGGTATTGTTCCAAGCTTTGTATGCCTTGGTGACCTTTTTGACATTTTCGCTGTCTTCACCCTCTTTTTGGATGATCTCTTCCCAATCAGGATAATCCTGTGAAATCTTGTATAACTTTTCCATCAGCTCGTCATGTATTCTGTCACAGTCATCGTTGCTGGATGCAGAAGCGAGTTCTTTGGTCGAACTTTCGTATGCCTCTACCAGTTTGTCGAACATTGAAGAAGAACATGCAGAGAACAGCAATGTTAGCATGAATGCAAAAAAAACAGAAATCTTTTTCATAATTAATGATATTTAAAATTAATAAAATTGTTTTTAAAAGTAATCCATTATCATCAACCTCCCATTGCAAATGGGATGAATGCAAGCTTTACCGCCAGTGAATTGTGGCAACTCAGTCAGATTATCTTTCGTGAATATCTTGTCGAGATTAATTTCATTTTATTCTATAGCTCCCGATGCTATCGCAAAGAAGAGCATAATGATAAAAGATTTTTTCATTGTATATTACTTTTTTTTATTATCTTTGCATAGAAATTCAACATCAGGGTGTGGAATAAGACCGAGTTTTCATTAGCTTTGCAAGCCGTAGAATATGTTCCGTCCCCACACCCTTACATCAGAACCTGGATAGTTCAAAGGGCATAGACCCCGTATTCGCAATGATAGCTCATGATGTATCGATGTTTGTTTAATTATAAATATTATGACTATGACTTACGTAGGAATTGACGTCAGCAAAGCAACCTTCGTTGTTGCTTATTCATCTGCCAAAAGCAGTGAAACCAAAACTTTCAAGAATACCACAAAGGGTATCCGAGAGTTTATCCGAACCATCTCTCCTGAAGAGAACCATTGTGTGTTGGAAGCAACAGGCAACTACAGTATGCTGCTTGTCTATTTGCTCTCCAAGGCAGGCTTTACTGTCAGCCTGGAGAATCCTCTGAAGATAAAGAACTTTGCACGTGTCATGCTCTCTGTTGTCAAAACAGACGAGATAGATGCCCGCCTCATTGCCTTGTATGGTGAGAGAATGCAACCAGCACCATTTAAGCTCCGTAGTGATTCCCTTTTGTTACTCAAGCAAAAGCGCACTGTATTACGTCAACTGAAGAAGCAGCTTACCGCTAACAGAAACCTTGAAGGTTCACTTAAAATCCTGCCATTCATTGATTCCAAGTGCAAGAAAGTCTTGGAGAAGACTATCAAGTTTCTAGAGAAACAAATCGAAGAAATGGAGGAAGAGCTAACTTCCTTAGCAGAGATTGAATACAAGAAGCAGATGGATTTACTCACTTCCATAAAAGGAATAGGAGCAACCCTTGCAGCTGCACTCATCATTGCCACAGGTGGATTCACCTACTTTGATAATGCTAAGCAACTTACCCGATATTTAGGGCTGTCACCTACTTACCAACAGTCTGGTACGTCAGTCAATGTCAAAGGGCACATTAATCGTAACGGAGATGCTTATCTGCGTAGTCAGCTTTATATTGGAGCTATGGCATCATTGCGGTGCAACACAGAATGCAAAGCATGCTTTGAACGCTTGCGGTCAAATGGGAAGCCAGGAAAAGTGGCTATTGTCGCTGTTGCCAACAAACTCATCAGACAAGCCTTCGCTGTTGTTACACAGGAGAAAATATATATAGATGGATATAAGTCTGTAAAGCCATAAAACCATCTCTCCGCCTGAAGGAACGCCTTGTCGGCTAGGGGCTGAGATATCAGTCCTAAAGATCCTCTATGTGCCTACGAAAATGCATATTCATGCTAAATTTCGTTAACCGTATTCATTTTTATTATTATAGTTCATATTCTTGTGAATCAATACTGCGTTAAATTAATATTTAATCGTCTGTAAATCAATAACTTATATTAAGAAATGCTTATGAAAACTTAACTATAAAAAGTTGGTCAAGTCGCTGATTTTCAGTAACTTTGCAAATCACGACAAACGCAAAATTATATGAATACAGGACTTGACCAATATATGGATATCTTTAAAGATGCAGTTGAAGATTCGGCTGCAAAGTTAACAAAAAGTTTCGAGAAAATACTCATCGAGGTGATAATTTTGTTCATGGTAATACCAAGAAAGATAAATTTCACCCAAATGGGGAGGTATGGCTCGCATGTTGAGCAAACCTATCGCAACGCATTCGGCTTAAAAAAGTCGAAAAACATTGACTGGCTCAAACTTAATGTATCACTTGCCAAGCGCTTCTTTGCTAAACAGGGAAGATGGGCTATTGCCATTGATCCCAGCTACATCAGCAAAGCTGGCAAGAAGACTCCACATATCGGTCGTTTTTGGTCGGGATGTGCACAGTCTGTTAAACATGGTCTCGAAATCATGGGTATTGGCCTCGTTGATATTGATACCAAAGACTGCATGATGTTAAGAGCCCACCAGTCGCTAAGTAATAAAGAACTGAGTCTTAGAAACAAGACTATGGTAGATTTCTATATCAGCGTCATTAAGCGTTACCGCAAGGAACTTCTCAAACTCTCAACCCTCATAGTTGCAGATGCTTACTTCTCTACAAGTACATTTGTTAATGGGATAAAGAAAGAAGGGTTCTCTTTGATAAGCCGCTTTCGTGACAATGCTTGTCTCTTTTATGTCTATGCTGGTCCACGTACTGGAAAACGTGGTCGCCCCAAGACCAAGGATGGCAAGATTGATATGAAGAATCTTGACCTCACTCGAATGGAGAAGATGGAGATGAAAGATATAGAAGGAACAGCTTATACTTTGATAGCCTATTCCAAGGCACTCAGGTGTAAAGTTAGACTTGTCATCTGGCAGATGCCGAATGGCAAGAAGAAACTATTCTTCTCTACAGACACCTCACTTTCGGGTGAAGAGGTACTTCTTTATTATAGAACCAGGTTCCAGATCGAATTTTGCTTTCGTGACGCCAAAGGATATACTGGTCTTATGGACTGCCAGGCTCGCGATAAGTGGAAACTCGATTTTGCTTTCAATGCTTCGTTCACATCACTAAATGTTGCCAAGGTAACTATGAAGGAGATGGGAATGGAATATTCTATGTCTTCATTCAAGTCACTGATGACCAACATTTATCTGGTGAAACGAATTTTTAAAGCAAGTGGGTACACCCCGAACCGAACTTTAATTAGCAAGATTTTCAAAGATCTCTCGTGCTTACAGCGTATAGCTGCTTAGCACATTATTGAATTATTAACGAACTATTGGTGAATTATTTGTTGTTCTTATTCTTGAATGCATGGACAAAATCAGTTATAGCCTTTTCACGATTCTCTTTTTTCATGTAGGAATTCCCTATGTAAGGAACATAATAGAGTTCACAGTTTATAGAACCCACTATTTTGCTTAGAATTGCGTTAGCAGTTCTTCCGTGAGAAATGATGCAACTTGGTTTTACCAATTCTATCTCTTTCTGGAGAATTTCTTGATATTTTCGAGTTTCAGTCTTTAGAATGCCTCTCTTGTCTGTTGTAAACAGTTTGTTGCAATCTGTCATATAAATCGCAGTTCCAGGAGCTGTTTCAAGAGCCTGAAATATGACTGGTGTCATAAATCCCTTGCGAGTATTGGTACGATAGCTTTTGTCATGAAAGCCAAAAGAAGATGACAAAGACAGCTTTCCTTTATACCGTTCTGTGCGTCTTGGGTCTTGGCTTACTACCATGACAATATTTGATATAGGCTTATCTTGGTCTGTTCGTATAAGTGTAGGTAAGTCAAATCCTAAGATACTATAGTCTTGGTAATTTTGTGGGGCATCAATATATTTAACGGCACATCCATTATCTGTTGGACCGTCAGGATACTCCCAATTACATTGCTCTTCCATTTCCTGGTAACTTTTCAATAGGATATCCTCGTATTTTTTTTCATTGAAGATAATACTACTTATACTAGATAATACTTTCAGCATTATCTTATCATCAGTATCGGATATATAAATGTTAGTTCTTTCCATGATGTTTATCATTTACTTGTTTGTTATTTCATTCTTAGGCACAAAAAAGGTGCGAACCAATTTCATTCTGTTCTGAAGGTTCTGGACTACCTGTACACAAAGAATGAAAATCAGCTCACACCAATGTGTATATGTTGATACCCATCCCGCCGAAGCGGAATGGATACAATAATACACGGTTGGGTGAACAACTTCTGTCTTCGTTCTTGTGTACAATGAATTGTCCAGATTCTCAGTACGAACCAAGCATGGTTGTTTCCTTAACATGTCTGCTGCTTGTTTAGAACAGCACTGCAAATATACCATTTTTTTTCTAAAGTTGTTCATTGTGAGCTGATTTTTTTGCAAAAATAGGTGTTTTTTCTGCTTTTTCAGCGTTCCATTCCGTTCCAAGTTCAAAATATAGGGCGTTTTTAGTCGAAATATTGACTTTTTTGTGTGTTGGTTGGATTTGTTTCAGTATCTTTGCAGCATGGAACAGATATTACGTGAAATGATAGAAAAAATGGTGGGACGCAAGATGGTTGTGCCCCGCGACTTCGCTTGGTTGAGCGAAAAGGTGGAGGAACGTACCCAGCAAAGGGTGAGTGCCTCTACGCTGCGACGATTCTGGGGATACGTGAGCGAAGGGGTTTCTGCCAGCAAGTTTACCAAGAATGTTTTGGCGAATTTTCTCGGTTATGCGGACTTTGAGGAGTTTGGATTGTCGCAAGGGATGGGAGAGCAGCAGAGCCAGATGGTTATAGGCAAGGAAATCTCATGCGATGTTCTTTATGAGGGACAGATGCTCAAACTTTCCTGGCTGCCTGACAGAACCTGCATCATCAGGTATCAGGGAAACGGAAGTTTCAAGGTGGTATCATCAGAAAATACCAGATTGGCGAAAGATGATACTTTTGAGTGCCATCATTTTATCAATCATGAGCCTGCTTATCTCCATGCTTGGAAACATGGAGATGATGAACCGGTTACTTACGTCATAGGTAAGAAGAACGGCATCATCGTAGAGCATTATTTGGAAGATTGAAAACTCGACAGGGTTGGCTTCACATATCTCTCAGTGGTATAAGAGGACAGTTCATAGATGATATCTGCCTTCTTGCCGTCTATGTCCTTAGAGAATGTCTGTGGATAAGTCGTTGTGATGAATTCATTACTCTTATTTACAAACTGAAAGTATGCCTCGCTCTTTTTCACAACAGACCGGATGGTGTCTATGCCGGATTCCTTCCACATCTTGTCGATAGTCTTTTTGCCTTCGGATAGGAGTTCGGCGGCTTGTGCCTGTGATGCAGAAGATGGCTCGGTAGCTGTTGGCTGCAAGGATTTCTGGCCATTGGAAAGTGGGGCAGGCTTCTTGGTTTGCTGGCGGATGGATGTATCCTTCTTGGCTTCGGTATGTTCAGGGGTGGTGTTTATGCTCCTCTCCTGGTGATGCAGTAAAGGATAACTGATGAAACCAAATAAGATGATACAAGCCAAAGCTGCGATTGCGATACGCTTGATACCGGATAGATGGCTGTTTCTGCGAGCTATGAAATCGGCTTTGAGTTCGTCAATATTGGCATATCGCTGGGTTATGGGAGCCTTACATCGTTTGATGATGGCAGTATAGGGTTTGCCTGGAAGTATCTTTTCCAGGATACAACCGATACTGAAGATGTCGTTGCGGATGTCTGCCTGTTGGGATACAATCTGTTCAGGTGAGATGTAGCCCGGTGTGCCGGCAGGCTGTTTGAGGATGGTAAAGTCATCGGTATCTGAAAGTCCGAAATCGATGAGCTTTACATGATTTCCGTTATGGGTAATCATGATATTTGAAGGTTTTAAGTCTCTGTGTACTATCTGCTTGGCGTGGATGTAATGCACAGCATCAAGCAACTGGAGGAAGATGTCTTCTCCCTCAGCCTTCCTACCGCTCCAGTGTTCCAGCGTGATACCATCTATCCATTCCATTACGATACAGGTACCCATTTCCGGTATTTCTTCCATGCTGTAGGCTGATACGATGTTGGGATGCTGCAGGGATATGAGAATATCGAACTCTTTGTGCAGCAGGTTCTTGTAGTTTCCGTCTTGGCGATATGGCTTCTTCAGGCCTTTGAGCACCCACCATCTGCCATAGCGCTTTGCCTTGCAAAGAATGTTGAATCCTTTGCAAGGTATGGGAGTAAAGTCTGAAAATTGCTCAGACCTTCTGCTTTCTTCTATGATGATTCCAGAATATGAATCCATGTTACTCAGACTGGGTTGATAATTCGGTTGCAAAGTTAACTAAAAGTTTCGAGAAAACCTTCTTCTGGGTGATTTTTTATGATTAGTAAGGGGATACTTGCTTTGTATAAGGATTATCCCCCTGTTTGCATCAATGAATGTATAGAGATACCCATCCCACAGAAGCGGGATGGATACGTGAATACATATTTAGACAAACAATTAGAGCTGTCGTTCCTGTGTACTGTGAATTGTCCAGGTTCTCAGATGGAACAAAGCATAGTTGCTTCCTAATTATGTCTGCCGTCATTTCTAATGGCATTGCAAATATAGGCATTTTAAAAGGAATTTTCAAGCGAAAGAGAATCTTTTAGTAGTCTTTAAACTTTTACGATGTTTTTTGTTTGTATTTTTGTTCAAGCTCATATCCTGCAAATTTACACCTTAATATATCGGGGAATGCTTGCCGCAAATCCCCTCCCTTTTTCTTATGGAATGTGGAAGCCTACCCCTTTAATGTCCGTTTTCAAAACTGATACTGTCCCCATAAGATAGGGATATCATCCTTTAAAATCAGTTAAAAAGTGGGCGCTCCTTTATAAAATTTGTGGGAAAGTTGCAGGATTCCCTCATAAAATGTGTATATTTGCAGCGTTATTCC
>NZ_JBQKHJ010000030.1:0-37839 GCF_052118345.1 Prevotella sp. LCP21S3_D2
TTCGCCTTCTGCTCGTTGCTTCCACGCAGCTGCTTATACTCCTCTTCCGAGGTGATGGAGCGGGCAACCTTGTGCCCGTTCTCCACCTTAATTAAATAACAACTCATCTATCTTTTCCTTATCGTTTCAATTGATAATCCACTAAAGCATCAGCCCCTTCTGCTGACTCAACAGCCAGCGTTTGGGCGATGTTGATTCCCTCATGGAAGAACACCTTCAGCGTGAGCTGAATAGCCCCATCCTTGGTCTTGCTCACACGACCATGCGCCAGTTTCTTAATCAGTTCCGACTGGCTTTTCGGCTTAGAAACTGCTACGAAATCAAATGTTCCATCTTGCATTTGCTGAGCCACGCCATGACGGCGGAACGCTTCTACAACACCCTGATTTACAGAATCAGGACTGAAGAGGAAATACTGCTTATCATCATAGTAAGCTATTCCACCCAACTGCACATGCTGGCAGCCGTTATTATTCACCTGCTGGTTCTGAACATTGTTCTGAACCTTGTTGTTTTTCTTTATACTCATAAAAATCTTAAATTAAAATTGAAGATGAACGAAAGAAGTGTCGTAAGTTTCAGTTTGCGCAAATTATCCCGGGACAATTCTCACGCCACCTATTTCAATTCAAGATTAGTTACTTGCCAAGTTTTTCAATGTCCGTAACGAGGATGTCCTGGTAAACCTGCCCATTGTACTCACGAGTCGTGAATCGGAGCGTAACCGCCACCAATGTTCCCGGAGCGAACTTACACTGGGCAATGTTGCCGAGCATTGCCGCAGCATACTGGTTCTCGTACTTGCCGCCCATCTCCTGGAGGATGATGTTGCATTTCATCATCTGGCCGTTCTCACTCTTCTGACTCTGTACAGCGAAAGCCTCGCCCTGCTGCACTACTCTCATAAACATTCCGTTCATAATCTATAACTGCAAGACCTAGCCTTCCTTTCAAGGCTGATTAGTTCCAACTCCGATCTTGCTGAAAGCTGGTGCAAAGATAAGAAGTCTTTGAATGCGCTGGAACAGTTGGTGAAAGAATGCCCCCTCATCTTTTCACCACTTTTCTTTTCGAGCCTATTTCCTGGCTGTATTCTGCCTGCTTCAACCTTTCAGCCCAAGCCTATTTCAACTCAGCTTCAAGGATATTTTTCATCACGATGAGTAGGCTGCCGGCTCCTTTGCCGCCATGGATCATTCGCAGCTCATATTCCTTATTCAACAAATCGAAGAAAAGTTTCAGATAGAAACGTTCCGTAACTTTCTTCAGTTTTTTCCCGTCTCTGATATTTCTCAGAGTAGGAAAGTTTACGCCCTCATTGAGCTTCACCAGCTGGCTATGCGTATAGCCCAGTTCCACTACGGCAGCATAGGCAATGCCCAGCGCCGTTTTCTCATGCTTCTTATTATCTGCCATGATTCCTGATCGGTTTGCGAGAGAAGCCGTGGATTACCGATGGCCATCTTCAATCACTTTGTGAGGTTCCTCGCCTCCGCTCAGGTTAATAACTTTAGTGCAAAAAAAAATGCACCCGACATCTTTTGTCGAGTGCAAAAATACAATAAGGTATTGGGAATACCAAAGAAAACGGACGGACAGAAAAGTTGTCCGCTAGAGTCCGTTAAAACGGGAAATCAGGTATAAAATGAGTGTTATACTTATTAAGAATATCTTCTATGATAGAACGCTTGCTCAAAATCTCTTCTTCATCAAAGCATTCGCCTGTTTTTACAGGCTTGAGCTTGTATTTCATAAACTTACAGTAATTGGAATTAGATGGTGCTCCTATATCTTTAAATTCATCACGCATCTCTTTCCATGTAGGTTTTCGGCTAAGAGCTTTTTCTTCCATTAAGATAAGAATATAAGGAACGTGTTCCTTACACTTATGGCCGTCTATAAGCTCATGTAGTTCTTTAAGTAATTCCTCTGCTTTATATCGTGGATTTACTAGGCTACGGAAGCCTGTAACTCTTGCATCTTTTTCTTCCGCATTTTTTTTCAACATCTTATCAAGTTCTTCAACTTTATGATGTTCTTTAAATGCACTTAATTTGGCTTTTAAAATATTCAAATAATCTATTGCTTTAGATGCTTCGATTAGAAATGAAGGCTGTAACAATCCCTGTTTGGATATGGCAACATAATCTTTATACTTAGACTGTTCTATGTCAAGCAGCCTATGTGATGATTCTATATATTTTATCAGTTCTTCCTGTGTTTTAACCAAAGTCCTATACTGATCATTTATATAGTGGTAAGCACTTTTATAATTATCTAATTCATTAATAATATGCCTGCCCTTCAACTGAGCTATTTTATCCTCATAATCAGCACAATATGTTGCAAATCTTATTGAAGAGTCACGCACTTTATCTTCAAGTCTTTCTATTATGCCACGCAACCTCTTGTTTTCGTTTTGACATAATAGCAGTTCATAATCATCCATATTTTTCTTATTTTAGTCTGAGTTTTGAAGTAATCATTATAAGATCGCTTCAATAAGTATTAAATAGTCAAGAGAATATAACTTTTACTAAACTAAAATTATAATTCTCTTGACTCTTTCTTGTACAAAACTCTTTATAAGGCTACTCCGCTTTTAGAGTATAATTCACTATTTTATATAGAAGTAAAACTGCGCTAAGCATAAGCCTGCTTGATAAGTTTACCAACGGTTGTATCCGTAAAAGTTTGCCAAATTTTCAATTCTACAGGCTTATAGTCATCGAAGAGCTGCTTTACAAACTCCACTTCAAACACCAGTCGTAGATCATTTCTGTCTTCTTCTGCTGTTCCTTCCTTACGATAACCCAGACGGGCTATTTTGATGAAGAATAAATCACGTACACCCTTACCTTTTATATAAGGCATGAAGTAGAAAAGCTTGTTGAGAGCCACCGATGTAGGGAACTTCTTGCCTGTATAGTAGATGGTGGCAGAGCCGTCAAGAAACATCTTCTCGTTGTCTTTCTTTACAAGCGAGATAAGTACATTCTTGGTTTCATCCACCATAGCTGCCTGCTGCGGCTTTCCACCATATTTCTCCCAATTAATATCATCGTGCACCATACTATTGTCAGTAATACTATTGAGTGCATACTGGTCGAAAAGATCAAGGAAGTTGAGCTCGTGATACTTATTCGTAACTGTAGAAGTCTGCGTATTGTGATCTTTTACAACTTCTAATAGTGACTGTTTGTGCATAATCTCCCTAACAGCTTCAGTACAATTCTGTGTATTCTCAGGCATGATTCTCTGAATATCATTGAAGAGCCGAATTAGAGAACGACCTACTGCCCACGCTAAATTAACAGGAACAGCATTTCCTATTTGCTTATATTTATCACTCATACTCCCTTGAAAAACCCAATTATCAGGGAATGTCTGGATACGTGCATATTCACGAATGCTTAATGGGCGTGTTTCTAAAGGATGGCAACGCTCTGTTTGTTTTTGGCATGGAGAGCATGTTAGTGTTAAAGAAGGCTCATCAAGTGACAGTCTTCTAGCCATACCCGTTTTTCCGCCACCAAGCAACCAACTTCCACCCATATAATCTTTGGCAACTTCTTCTGGCAGATTTCTCCAATCACCACCTTGGGGGACCATTGCCAAAACACGCTTTTTCTTCTCAGGATATTGGGCACCCTCAGAAACAGGAACATCATTCTCATAAATAACACTTTTATAGAGAGCATCACGAAGAGTTAACACTTCATGATAAGGAGTAGGCCAATGGAACTCTACATTTTGCGCAATATCATTACGAATAGCTATAAGAATCAATCTCTCACGTTTCTGGGGTACTTGATACATAATAGCACGCAAGACACGAGGCTCAACAAGTGTGTAACCTAATTCTGCAATTGTATTTTTTATTGTTTCAAATGTTCGCCCATTTTCATGAGAGATTAAACCTTTAACATTTTCTCCCATAAAGACTTTCGGCTGAATTTCTTTTACGGCTCGGGCTAGTTCAAAGAATAAAGTACCTCTAGTATCGTTGAATCCTGCCCCCTTTCCTGCATACGAAAATGCCTGACATGGGAAACCACCTGAAAGAAAATCAATTTTACCCCTTAAAGGAGTAAAGTCAATATGGCGAACATCACCCTCAATCACATTCCATTCGGGTTTATTTGTTTTTAGAGTTTTGCAGGCTGCAGTTTCAAACTCATTCAGCAATACGTGGTGGAAACCAGCCAACGACATTCCCAAAGCTAGTCCGCCTCCACCAGCAAAAAGTTCAATAGAATTGAATTGGCGTACTGGTGTCACAGTAGATTCTGCCTCCCAATTACTTTGGAGCATGGCTTTCACTTCAGGAATTGACTTGAGTTCTTCCATGTCAAATCCCCAAGCACCATTTTGTTGATGAAGCGGATAAAGTCCATTTTTACCCCATGTTTGAACCGTACGATTGGAGGTTCCAATAAGGGCTGCTAAATTATTCTCTGATATAAATGCCATTGTTATAAACTACCTTTCTGTCTAATTTCTTCTGCAATTTCTTCTACTTTGGCAAGGATAAGAGCACTTCCATCAATTCCATCTTCGTCCACAACCTCACCAAAAGCCTTTGCTAATCGATGATAAAAGTTTTTATCACCAGTAAGATGCATCCAAAAGTCAGAACCACACAAAACAGGATAATGTGTATCTATAGCCTTGTAAAAAGCTGATAAGTTTTCTTTAGCACCATATAAAACGCCTACAACAAGATCATCAAACTGCAATCCCATTCTATCTAGTCTAGACTTGTTCATGAGGTATTTGAAGTGACTTAGAATGGTAGTAATATCATCCTTGTTTATTGTTTTTGGACCCGCCTTACACTGGCAGTATTTGCGGCGTCCATCGATTGCATCAATAAATTCAATATCTATACCATCAATACCAGAAGCACCACCAACAACTTCCTGAAGCTGGGAAATAAACACCTGGACATTTTGTCCGAAACTAGTATTGAGGCTTGTTCCAAGAATACGTGGATAAACTAGAGCTTTTGCCAAACTAGTTGGTTGAGTATTGCCACATAAGAATGCTGCAAGATAGTTGATTAGAAACGGATTTATATCAAAGCTACTCAGATGAAGCTTATTCAGATTCTTCAAATGATTAGGAATGATAATAGAACGGAAATATTGCTTTCCACTTTCTATAATTGCTTGTTTTTGCTGTTCTGTCATTTCCTTATATATTGAATTTTATATTTATAGCCTGCTTTTTATAGCAAAATTGCCTTCAAAGGTACAAAAAAATTTCGAAACATCTACGTTTTATTATAAATATTAACACAAAAATCCAGAAAAAGACTTACCAAGGGATTTTACCTTTTATACAAGAAAATGAGTATAAAAACTGATTATGTAAATAATGCTTACTGCCCCAAACAGAGCAATATTAAAGGAAGAAACTATGCAAAGGCTAATGATATAAAACATACTTATGATAGCTATGTTCGATATTTTTACTCTTCTATATAAAGAAGCAAAAGAACTGATATCAAAGTGGTTTTATAGATTTCCAAAGGGAAAACGCAAAAATCCTCTTCCTCACATCAACAAATGCTCCAAAGAAAGAGCATTTATGGCGGAAATGAGAGCGAAGGGAAGGCGAAAAGTGGGGCAAAGAAGCAGCAACATTGTAGGAAAGGACGCTGACGTATGTAGTTTATTCCCATACATTTATATACAGACAAAAACTTAAATGTCTTATTATAAATCATTAAAGCAGAACAAATTACAAGAACAATACTAGCATAAAAGTGTATTAATTAAAGCCTCGGAATCCGGTCATTAATGCCCGGTCATTTTCGGTCATTAAGGTTTTCGGGGGGCGAAAAAATAGCTATAATATATATTAAAATATTTTAATATATATTATAGGGGCTAAATGACCGGAAGTGATTTTTCTTAATGACCGATAATGACCGGTCACTAATGACCGGATGCAGCCCGTTGCCATGACTCCCCTCACCTACTCTCGAAAGGCTCCATTTCACAAGATTCCGGAAAACTGAATTCAAGTTGCCGGAAAAGTATTGCTTCCTACAGCGTTTTTTCGTACCTTTGCACCAGCAATCGAAGGAAACGCCTTAGGTGCCTGAAAACGGGCATCTCTTACGACCGAGGCGGGGGATAAATGATGACAGGCGCCGGTCATCAATGACGACCCCGAAAAGGACAGGAAAAGGGGCTATCCGGGGAGTTGCAAAAATGAACCTTTTAACACAAACGACTATGATTAATTACAGCATCGTAATGCGTAGCGTGAACGCAAATCTTCTGGCTATCAACCAGGCAAAGTCACGCATCAACCAGGCGAAGAAGGAGGGCAAGGAGCCTGAGAAGGCTGACCTCGACCTCGTGAAGACCGAGAAGCAGAACGCCTTCGCCGTATCGCAGTACACCGACATCATGACCATCGAGAAGTTTGCCAAGCACATCACCTCTCATGGCAGCGTGTACTCCAGAGCCGACATCAGCGCCATCCTCTACATGGCAGTGGACTGCATGAGAGAGATGCTGCTCGAGGGCAAGAAGGTCCGTCTGGGCGACCTGGGTGACTTCTCCGTCCTGCTCACCTCGAAGGGTGCCGAGGATGCCGACAAGTTCACCGCGCAGAACATCACCGACGTGAAGGTGCAGTGGGAGCCTGGCCAGCAGTTCAAGACCCTGCGTGACGAAGCCGAGTTCAACCTCGTGGCAAGCCGCAGTGCTCAGGCTGCCGTGCTCAAGGCAATCAAGGAGGGCAAGACCAGCGTAGACCTCAACGCTCCAACCACTCCGGAGGGAGGCGATGACGGAACCAGCGGCGGCGGTTCTACTACCACCGGAGGTGGCGAGAATACCGGAGGTCAGGGCAGCGAGAGTTCCGGCGGAACGGGTAGCGAAGGCTCCGGCACCGACCAGGGCGGAGACGTAGGTTTCTAGACAGAGGGGGAAGTTAAGGGAAGTTAGAGGGAAGTTAAGGGAAGTTAGAGGGAAGTTAAGGGAAGTTAGAGGGACAAATGTCCTGCATCTAAAAGACCATTGTCTCTTAACTTCCCGAACGACCGTAGGGAGTGATAACTTCATTAACTTCATTAACTTCATGAACTCCCCAACTTGCAAAAAAACTCATATGTTTAACCTTTAAATTAGAAAGACTATGAAAAGAGACACATGGAAGATGGTGTTGCAGATAGCCATCAGCATCTTGACGGCAATCGCAACCACGCTCGGAGTGACTAGCTGTGTAGGCTAGAAGTTGAAAATGAAGAATGGCCGTTCTCCTCTACCCCATGAGGAGGCGGTCATTTTTTCGTATTCCGGTCATTAAGGTCACGGTCATTAAGGTCATTAAGGATTTCGGATTATCAAAACATCCCTCTATCTTATAAAATAAGGTTAAATCAAGTTCGCCCTGCAAACAAAATTAATCCATATAATCATTTTTCTGAATATTTTTTGTATTTTTGCAGATATATTGCGCTAATATGGGAGTTGAGCATGGCTTATCTCCCTAGATTACAGGCGCATAATGAATAATCAAAAATTAAGTAAATATGGACATGGCAAAATATATAGGTGAGACTACTGAATACGATAAGAAGCAGGAAGTGGAACGCCGTAAAGTGAAAAGTTGGCTCAAGAGCGTCAGCGCCTTTGCCAATGGCAGTGGCGGTTGCCTATTGTTTGGTATTGCCGATGACGATACTATCATAGGGTTGACCGATGCCAAGACTGATGCCGAATTTATCAGCCAAAAAATTAAGGAGCGCATTGATCCTATGCCGCAAATCGACTTGAAGATAGAGCGTGTAGAAGACAAGGAATTGCTCATTCTTCATGTGCATGGAGGCGAAGATACACCTTATTATTATATAGGCGACAGCGTTCTTGAAACCTTTGTGCGCATTGGCAACGAATCGGTTGTGGCTGATAGTACCGAACATAAGCGTCTGGTATTAAGAGGTCGCAACTCTTCATTCGATGCACGCCCAAGCGATGAAATGTTTGAAGATTATGCATTTTCCAAACTTCGCAGCCGCTACTATGCCTGGAATGGGCTTAGTTTCGACAAAAAACATTACCGTTCGTTTGGCTTGGTTGACAATAAGGGAATACTTACCTATGCCGGTCTGTTGATGGCAGACGAATGTCCATTGCGCCAAAGCCGTGTGTTCTGCACAAGATGGAACGGCAAGACAAAAGCAGGAGGAAGCATCGATGCTCTCGACAGCGCAGAGATTACAGGCGGACTTGTAACTCTTCTTGAAGACACCATGTCCTTCATCCGTCGCAACAATCGTACCCTTTGGTATAAAGAACCGATGCAGCGCATCGAGATCCCTCAATATATGGAACGTTGTGTGATGGAAGTTGTAGTGAATGCATTGGCTCATCGCGACTATCTTATCCAGGGTAGCGAGGTTCATGTAGATATGTACGATGACCGTATGGTGATATATTCTCCAGGTTCCATGCCAGAAGGAAGACTTATTCAAACAATGAACTTAGAAGACATTCCTTCTGTCAGACGCAATCCAGTTATCGCAGACATCTTTGCTCAGTTGGGTTATATGGAGCGTAAAGGTTCGGGCATGGGCAAAATCATCAAACCGATTAAGGCTCTTCCTTACTTTGAAGAAAAGATGCTCCCAACCTTCTTCTCCGACCGTGCTCAGTTTACTGTCACATTCCCGAATATGATCTTAGCATGGCAGGAATCTCATCCAGGCATAGAGGCAAATATTATGGAGAATGATGATGTCACTCAAGATGTCACTCAAGATGTCACTCAAGATGTCACTCAAGGTGTCACTCAAGGAAAAGACTTAGATAAATGGATAGAATATCAAGTAGCTGTTTATCCTAAAATAACAACTGAAGAGTTGGCTTCTTTAACAGGATTAACAACAAGAACCATTAAGCGTCACATCACCAAAATGCCTCATATTGTGTATGTAGGTAGCGGCTATAGCGGTCATTGGGAAGTAAGGAAAAAGGAATGAAACAAAAACTAATCCTGCATTCATCCAATTTGCTACATAAAGGTACAGACAATAATTTATAAGCATGAAGAAGATATTATTCCTACACGGATTCTTCGCCACGGGCAGTTGTCCGATGGCGAGAGCCTTGAAAGAGGCATTTGAGGGGACGGCGGTAGTGCTGACTCCCGACCTCCCTTTGCACCCCAAGGAGGCACTGAAGGAGATTCGCCCCATCATCGACCGGGAACAGCCCGACTTGCTTCTGGGCAACAGCTGCGGCTCTTTCCTCGCCCAGATGCTGGCTCCGGTGGTGGGCATTCCTGCCCTGCTCGGCAATCCGTATTTCATGATGACGGAGTTTCTGAAGGAGCGAATCGGCGAGCATGAATACAAGGCACCGAGAAGGGACGGCAATCAGCGGCTTGTGATTGACGAGGCGCTGATTGGGGAGTTTGCGGAACTGGAAGCCGTGCAGTTCGACCATTGCAACCCCTATTATAAGGATCGTGTGTGGGGACTTTTTGGTGAGCAGGACACCCTGGCTCACTTCTCCCCTCTCTTCCTGGAGCACTACAACCAAGCCTTCCATTTCCCCGGCGGTCATACGCCAACAGAGCAGGAGGTGAAGACATGGTACGCTCCCCTCGCCCAGAAAATGCTGATGGAGTTTTCGGCAAACTTTCAATCGTTTCACAGAGATAGACATAAAATAAATGATAAAGATACGTTGCGTAGTAGAACATATTACCTACCAAAATCAGGAGAATGGATATTCCGTGATGAGGGTTAAGGTCAAGGATTATTCAGACCTTGTTACCTTGGTGGGCAACCTGCTGGATGTACCAGTGGGGGCTGTACTATTGTGTAATGGTGACTGGAAAGTAGATAAACGATACGGACGTCAATTCGTATGCGAAACGTGGGAAGAAGTGATGCCTGCAACTGTATATGGCATAGAGAAATATTTGGGAAGCGGACTGGTGAAAGGCATTGGTCCGAAGTATGCTCATCTGATAGTTGAGAGGTTCGGTACTGATACCATCGAGGTAATTGAAGATGACATCGAACGACTATATGAAGTGGCTGGCATCGGTAAGAAACGTGTAGAGAAAATCCGAGACAGTTGGGAGAAACAGAAGGACATCAAGAATGTAATGATCTTCCTGCAACAATACGGAGTAAGTACTGCTTATGCCGCCAAAATATATCGCCAGTACGGCAAGGAAAGCATCGACAACGTGAAAGAGAATCCTTATCGCCTTGCAGATGATATTTGGGGCATCGGATTTAAAACCGCTGATGGTATTGCCTCTAAGATGGGCTACGAGAAAAACGATTTGAGACGTTGCAAAAGTGGTATAGGTTATACATTGAATGAACTTTCCAACGAAGGACATGTATATGCTATAGAAGAGCAGCTTATAGAAGCAGCCAAGAAACTGCTTGAAGCAGACGAAGAACCCATCAGACAAGCCAATTCAGAGATGATTGCTTCGGAAGATCTCATCCGTGAGAATGAAGCTATATATCTGCCTCCATTCTATCATTCTGAACGTGGAACGGCAAAGAAACTCTTGACCTTAATAAATAGTCAAGGAGCAAATAACCTCGGATTAAAGGCTGATATTAAAGCCATTGAAAAGGTCTCTGGTATAGAATATGACGAGGTTCAGATTGCTGCCATCCAACAAGCGGTTCGCTCGAAAGTGATGGTACTGACTGGCGGTCCTGGTACAGGTAAGACCACAACTACGCAAGGTATTATTACTGCGTATAAAACGGCAGGAATGAGGATTTTGCTTGCAGCACCTACTGGCCGTGCGTCCAAGCGAATGAGCGAAGCTACCAATATGGAAGCCAAGACCATTCATAGACTATTGGAGTTTAATCCACAAGATGGTTACAAACGAAATGAGGAGAACCCACTGGAAGGTGATGCGCTGATTGTGGATGAGTGTTCTATGATTGACATCATATTGATGTATAATCTAATGAAGGCTATTCCCGAACACATGCGCTTAGTGCTTGTGGGTGATATTGACCAGTTGCCAAGTGTTGGAGCTGGCAATGTTTTGCGTGACATTATTGACTCCGAGAAGATTCCCGTAGTTCGACTAACCCGCATCTTCCGGCAGGCTCAATCCAGCAGAATCGTCATGAGTGCCCATGCCATCAACCAAGGGCATTATCCAGATACGAGCAACGGCAAGCAGACCGACTTCTTCTTCATCAAAAATGAAGACCCGGAACAAGTGGCTGAAGAAATAGTAAAACTTGTGAAGTATCGCTTGCCAAAGGCTTACAATCAGCCTTTAAGCAACATCCAGGTACTTACGCCGATGCAAAGAAGTGTGGTAGGTGCAGCCAACCTGAACATGATGCTACAGCAAGCACTCAATACAGCAACATTGGGCATAAGCCGTGGTGGTACAACCTATAAGTTGGGCGACCGTGTGATGCAAATACGTAACAATTACGATAAGAATGTGTACAATGGTGACATCGGAACTGTAGAAAAAGTCAACATAGAAGACCGCACACTATGTGTCAACTTTGACAACAATCTGGTGGAATATGAAGCAACGGAGCTAGATGAGCTAACATTGGCCTATGCTTCTACCATTCATAAATCGCAAGGTTCAGAATATCCGATCGTGGTAATCCCAGTTTTGATGACTCATTTTGTGATGCTTCAGCGCAACCTCATCTATACAGGCATTACGAGAGCTAAAAAAATCTGTGTGCTTATCGGCCAGCCCAAAGCTCTCGCTTATGCAATACGTAATCTGACGGTAATCAACAGAAACACCAAATTGAAAGAACGACTGCGTGGAGAGATAGAAGCGAACAATGATTCTGGTCTCCACATCAGCAGTAGATACATACTTCCTGAGGAACAGCCAATGATGGCTGCGGAACCAGAGCAAAATCCAGACATTAGAAGTAATATCAAATGATCATATATATAGCAAGACTCAGACAAACTGCAGAGAACCTGCAAATGATTCAACAAGGACATTTAAAATAATAACAATATAAAGTACGAAGTATATGAAAAGTTTTGCACCAAAGCCGTGGTTTGCACCACAGCCTGTGCTGATTATCGGCACATATAATAAGGAAGGAGTTGCCAACGCAATGAACGCTGCTTGGGCAGGACAGTGGGACATGAAGGAGATTATGATCTCGATGGGAAATCACGTCACCACAGACAACCTGAAGCTTGGCGGCGAGTTTACCGTTGCCTTCGCTACCAAGAAAACCATGGTGGCTTCTGATTTCGTGGGCATTGTTTCTGCCAAGAACGACCCGAAGAAGATGGAGAAGACGGGCTGGAATATCGAAAAGGCGACTATGGTCAACGCTCCTGTGTTCACCGATTTCCCGATGACCCTGGAGTGCCGCATCAAGGAGAAGTATGACGAAAGCGAAACCGGCTATTATCTCGTTGCTGAAATCGTCAATATTCTTGTAGATGAGAAGTATCTGGCAGAAGACGGAAATCCAGACATGGAGAAGATGGAGCTGATTGTCTTCGACCCTATTCATCATAGCTATATCCAGTTGGGCGAGAAAGTCGGTAACGCTTTCTCCGACGGCAAGGCTTTGAAATAATAGTCAAAAACAGAACAGAAAAGCAAGAAAAAGTTCGTTTTCTATTCCAAATTTTACTATTTTTGCACCATGATAATGGATTTAGAACATATAGGTAACATACCAGTCAGTACTTCAGCTATAGCTTCATTGTTTACAAACATTGAAGCAGGGAATCAGAAAGTACGCAGTCTTGAGGCGGCTCATAAAATTATCCGACTCAAGAAGGGGCTTTATGTGGTAGCCCCAAATGTGTCTCGTGTTGCTCTATCCACAGAACTGATAGCCAATCATCTTTATGCTCCTTCGTATGTGTCTATGCAGACTGCCTTACGTTATTATGGATTAATACCAGAAGCTGTTTATACTACTCAGTCTATGACACTAAAGCACTCCCGTAGTTTTGATACTCCTGTCGGGCGTTTTGAGTATAAGAACATGTCAAGAGAAGCCTTTTCAATAGGGATTACAAGCATCAATATGCAAAGTTACGCCTTTCTGATGGCAACACCAGAAAAAGCTCTCTGTGACTTAATCGCAAATTCTCCGAAGGTTAATTTACGTTACCTGAAGGATGTAGAGAACTATTTGGAGGAGGACATCCGAATGGAAATAGATGATTTCAGGAATATGGACATAAGTATATTTGAGCGATATGCTCAGGTTGGGAAAAAGTCTAAATCCATAGAAACTCTAATTAAATATTTAAGGAAATGAATACAAACGAGATATTCAATCAAATGCTTTCGAGCTATGACATAACGACCGAACTGCAAAAGCGCAATGCTATCTTTGAGGTCAACCAGCAGATTATTCTTTCTGGTCTTTACAATGGTGGCTTTTTCAACGAGGCAGCTTTCTATGGTGGAACATGTCTGCGTATATTCCATGGATTGCAGCGTTTCTCTGAGGATATGGATTTTTCCCTGCTTGCTCCGAATGAAAACTTTGATTTTACATATTATTTTCAGCCCATCATTGACCAATTCGCTATGGTGGGTAGAGAGGTTGAGATCAGAAAGAAGGACAAAAAGAACTTTGTCAAAGTAGAGTCTGCCTTTCTGAAAGACAACACAGATGTATATGATATTACATTCCAAACTGAGAAATCTGTTAAGATCAAGATTGAAGTTGATACTCAACCTCCTTTGAAATTCCAAACAGAACAGAAGTTGCTTCTGCTCCCCCAATCTTTCATGACACGATGTTTCACTTTGCCAGCCCTCTTTGCAGGAAAGATGCATGCACTGGTGTATCGTGCCTGGAAGAACAGAGTTAAGGGACGTGATTGGTATGACTTCGAATGGTATATTCGCCACAATGTTCCTCTTGACTTTACTCACTTGTGCGAAAGAGCCTTACAGTTCAATCACGAAGAGCTTGACAAGGAGACGTTCCTTCAAAAACTGAATGAAAGACTTGCCACGGCAGACATGAATCAAATAAAGGCAGACGTATTGCCTTTTGTCAGGAATCCCAAAGAGTTGGATATTTGGTCGAATGACTATTTTATGGAACTTGCAAAAATGATCAGATTTGAATGAAAGAAACATTTAGAAAACATCTGGACAGATCATTTCACCGGAAATTCAGCATCAGGAAAGGTCATGGTGAAATGCGGTTTCTCTGACACCGGAATGCTGAACAGATGCAGCCAGTTTGTGGGGGGCGACAAGAATATGGTTAAAGTATTTAAGTACAAAGGATAAAATAATGAGAAAGAAATCAAGAGCAATGGATCGTGAGTGGGCATTGGAAGTAATGCACAAGGCTCCGTATATAACTGTAAGTTTCATTGACGAAGACGGCAAACCTTACGGCTTACCGCTGTCACTCGCATCAGATGATGATGTGAATTGGTATTTTCATGGTGCCTTGGAAGGCAAAAAACTGGAGATAATCAAGACTCATCCCGAGGTTTGCCTTTCGGCCGTAACCCGTTGTGCGCCTACGGTTGGTCCGAAGGACGGCAGTTTCACCCTGCAATTCAAATCAGCCATTGCATTCGGCAAGGCAGAAATCGTGACCGAGGATGCAGAGAAGATTCATGGTCTCCGACTAATCTGTGAGCGTTTTCTTCCTCACCACATGGATGCTTTCGACCAGAGCATCGCCCGTTCCTTGTCACGCACGGCTGTAGTTCGCATCACACTTACTGAGCCACCAACCGGCAAGCGCAAGCAGTATGATAAGGAGGGCGTGGAAATGAAATATGGCAGAATGGAATAAAGAGGCAATTGCTCCTTCTATGTTGCATTATAAAACAAAGAATTTATGACTTTACTTCAAGAAAGACTGTTCGCCATGCAGGATAAGCTGTATGCTGCTTTCCAAGCCAAACTGACACCGGGAGTGCCTTTGGAAAGTTTCATAGGCATTCGTGTGCCTGTGCTCCGCAAGTTCGCAAAAGAGTTTACAAAGGAGGCAGAATGCGAGGAATTCCTGCATCAGCTTCCTCACGAATACTACGATGAGAACATGCTTCACGGACTCCTCATCTCCGAGGTGAAAGACTACGAAGAGTGCATTCGTCTGACAGACAGCTTCCTGCCATTCGTGGACAACTGGGCAGTTTGCGACATCATGTCTCCGAAGGTGTTTGCCAAACACAAGGAGGAGTTACTGACGAAAATCAAGACTTGGAGTAAATCATCACACGTCTATACTTGTCGCTTTGGAATAGAGACACTTATGTCTCATTACCTAGATAAAGACTTCAAGGCTGAATATCTTGAAATTCCTGCATCAGTAAGGAGCGAAGAGTATTACGTAAAAATGATGGTAGCCTGGTTCTTTGCCACCGCCCTTGCCAAGCAATGGGACCAGGCGATTCCCTACATCGAGCAAAACCGCCTTGCTCCCTGGACGCACAACAAGACCATCCAGAAGGCCATCGAGAGCTACAGAATCACGCCCGAGCAGAAGGAATATCTGCGGACGTTGAAGATAAAATAATTATGACACAAGATACTTCTACATATTACGTTTGGATAGGTGGTTCATGTGATTATGGCCATAAAGAGCGAGCTGGTGGTGCTGCCGTTGTGATTGAGCATAACGGCAATATCATCAGCCGTGATGTAATCAGCGACCTACACACCACTGAGTTCCGCATGATGCTAACCCTCATGGTGAAGGTAATGCAGGAAATACCGGAAGGTTCCGACATTCTCTTCCTGACCAACGCTGCCTATATTCAGAACTTTGACAAGACTCCAACATCAAAGTCGGCAAATCCGGACTTGATTGTCCAATGCATCGAGGAAAAGAAAAGGCACAACTCTCTTGGTGTCAAGATTGTGCAATATCACAAAAGCCCATTGCTTATAGAGACCCATGATAGGGCTACAGAAGTAATGGCTAAGACAAGGAAGGAGTTTCATCAGAAAAACAAATAAATGTTTAGGGGCGTTTTCCGGTCATTAAGGTCATTAAGGATTTCCGGTTATTCAAGATATTCCCCAAGTTGTCCCTCAATGCTCCTCTAGATTAAGAATAAGGTTAAATCATGTTAGCTCTGCAAACAAAATTCATTCATAAAATCACATTTCTGAATATTTTTTGTATTTTTGCAGATATAATGTGCCAACATGGAGGTTGAGCATAAAGAAACTATCATAAACGGAATATAGAATTATGGCATATACAGACAACGATACATACAGACATATTCACTTCGCCGTTATGGCAATAGAGAGTGGAGCACGTAAATTGGGCATTTCCGGAAAGGAGATGCACGACCGCCTGCTGAAACAGGGACTGATTCATCGTAGGCTGATTAAACGGTATGAAGACCTTCATACACAAAGCCTTGACTGGGTGGCAGACGACATTAGTGAAACTTTATTAAACTGGGAGAAAGAAGTATGAGGGATTCTGTATTATGGCGCAAACAAAGCCGAATAATAATGATGCTGGCAGAAACTCTGCATATTGATGCAGAAAGGGCACTCAACTTGTTTTACACTACTAAGGTGTACCAGCAACTGTCTGACCCGAAATATGGTTTACAGCTTATGAGCGATGATTATATTCTTGAAAACCTCATAGAAGAACTGAGGGAAACCCAATAACTTCAAAAATGGAGGCTTAATGTAAGAAGTTACGGAGAATATGAATTATCTCCGTAACTTTTTACATTTTCATCTTATATGTTTTTGGAGCATTTCACTCCCAAACTATAAAATTTTAGAAATCACATGTATCGGGGTCTGAACCTATTCTGTCTGCCTTCAGCGATGCGATTTCAAACATTTCCTGCTGAGAGAGTTCAAAGTCGAATACATCGATGTTTTCCTTGATTCGGCTTGGAGTAACCGACTTTGCCAGTGGCAGCACGCCTGTCTGCATCACCCAACAGATAACTACTTGAGCTACACTCTTGCCATGGTTGGCAGCAATTGACTTCAAGAGAGGATTATCCAAGACATTACCTCTTCCCAATGGACTCCATGCTTCCACAAGAATATTGTTCTTCTTGCAGAACTCAACACACTCCTTCTGAGTGAATCCAGGATGATACTCTATCTGGTCAACCATCGGACAGATGTTTGCCTTCGCCATTACTGGCTCTGCATGATGCTGCATGAAGTTAGAAAGACCGATGCTGCGAATCAAGCCCTCTTCATGCAGACGCTCCATCGCTTTCCAAGTCTCTACATTCAGCTGATTTGCATCCTTGCCAAACTGCAACTCGTTGGCTGGCCAGTGAATGAGATAGAGGTCGAGATAATCAAGCCCTAAATCGCTCAAAGTCTTGTCAAACGCCTTCAAGGTCTTGTCGTAGCCACGCTCTGTGTTCCAAACCTTGCTGGTAACAAAGAGATTCTCACGCTTGATTCCACTTTCCTTGATTCCCTCGCCCACGCTCTTCTCTTTTTTATAGACAGCAGCGGTGTCGATGTGGGTGTAGCCTGCAGCGATGGCAGCTTTCACAGCTTCAACGCAGGTTGCTCCATCAGGAGTAAGAAACGTTCCGAAACCCGGTGTAGGAATCTTCACTCCATTATTCAATAATATTTCCTTTTCCATGATTAAACTAATCTTTTAAATTTCAACTATTCTTTTGACGGTGCAAAGTTACTGACTTTTTCGCATAACAAAGTTCTGTATGTTTGCAATATCATAGAGTATCTTTGCAATTTTGGCCATCACTTAGCAGTCCCATTGATTTCCCTTCGATATTCTGCAGGAGTAAGATGGATGATCTTCTGAAACTGTTCGAAGAAATATGCTGTTATTTTATGATTTCTGCAATATACCCTATTATTGAATCTGCTATATCCAATGGTTTAGTATCATCAACGTCAAAAGTTTGTCCATCAAAAAAAATACATTTGAGTATTGTACCCGAATATTTCAATGTGCAAATCATATTTTCGTTATGCATGATAGCTAAAGATTTATGGCTCGCGACATTTGGTTGAATGGCAACATTGGCACGTAGTTTTCTGTCAATAGTAACCTAATTTCTGCAAACTTCTGTAGCAAGCGGAAGAAATGGATAGCCTTGAACACTTCTGTGTAATTGGCAATCTCATTCTCAATAGGCTCGTATTTACATGCCTTGATAGAGAAGTCTATTGCCTTTTCCCTGTTTGTTTGGCTTTTCAATATGTTCTCACGGAATAGGCTGTTCTTCTGATAATAGCGAACTGTCTTCTCGTATTTTGTCAGGACATTTTCAATGGCAGGACGCAAAGCCTCGTATGTTTCGAAGTTGGTTCGTGCAAACTTGTCCATGAGGTGATAAAGAAACCAAATCTCGATGCAAGGGTGACTCTCGATGAAAATAACTCCTTGCTTTTTGTATTTCTCCTTTGCTTCTTGATAAATGGCGTATTGCGCTTTGTTCTTGACCAGGGTATCGGTGTCGATGACGAGAAATATCGCATCAGCACGTTCTTGTGGGTTCTTGCGAAGTTCCTTGTCTATGAGTTTCAAGTTCTTCTTATATGAGCTACGGCTGTTCTTTGGAATGTCCGGCTCCATAGAGAACTTGAAACGGTTGTTGGTGCGCAACCATTCAAAGTAGTACCATTCAGTAAAACCCTCACAATAGATTTTGACGGTATATTCAAGCGGTCTCTGTTCCATGTTAACCTCCTTTCTTATTCGTCAATAAATATACTGCCCAACTGAGGCTTTGCTCCCAACTTACCTGCTCTGTAAGCATTGAGGATGGACACTTCCTTATGGAGACCGAAATCTTTGGCACGATAAATCTCTGTCGCTCCCGATTCGTTTTTGCTGGCAAAATACACCATATCCCTGCGGATAAAATCCTCGTCAAGAAGCATAAGACTATGAGTAGAGAATATCAATTGTGCCCGGTCTGAATTTACAAGGAATGTCTTGATAATATGGGTGAACAGGTCGTAATGCAGCGAGTTCTCCAACTCATCACACAGCAATGTCTGATTGTTTTTGATAAGTGTAAATAACAATGCCGACAAACCGTACATACGGTTGGTACCTTCCGATTCCACCATATTAGAAAGACTTCCCGTGTAGAAAGGAGTCTTGTGGGTGAAGAACAATTCTTCTGTAGATATGATCTTGTCCTGTGGTTCCGAGATATGTAAGATTTTTGCTATCTTTCTGAACTTCTCCATAGCTTCCTCAGAAACCTCACCTTTTTCTTCCTTGATGTATATGTCGGAAATGTTGAAATCAGCCTTTTCAAGCATCTCGCAGATAAACTTCTTGCTGTCAGCATCCAATCTTACCACATCGTTAGCCAACTGTCCAAGCTTATCATTCTTGCTGAGCAAAGGCATGAACTCGCTTTCAAAATAATTGAAGACTTTGTCAAGTTCAACATTCTTTTCAACGTTTGCATTCTTATAGGTTGTGAGTACCGTAGCATTGGAAATGCAATTTGACTCTATGAATAGTTTCTGTGTTGCAGACAACTTCAGCAATGGTCCGAAAGAAATTGAAGAGTTGCTCTTGTCCTCATTCCAGGTACGCTCATAAAAGAGCGCACGGCGGTTATTGGGATAGAAGTACAGTTCTTCCTTATAAATCTTTTGGTTGTTCAAGACAACGGAATATTCATATCTGACATCACCAATATAGAAAATCAGTTCAAATGATGAGTTTTGGTTTCGGCTATCCTCATCCATCATGAATGGTGTCAGTCCTGTGCCTGTACCAGGTTTCTTGGAACGACTTGCAACCAAATAAAAAATGAACCAAGCCAAAGCTTTGAGGATGTTGCTCTTGCCTGATGCGTTTGGTCCGTAAACAACACCCAATTTGGAAATGCGAACACCTTTTATTTTAACAACAGCGTAGTCTTCATACGTTTTGTCAGCAGAAGCCGTAAAATCCAGCGTCTGCTCTTCTCTTATAGAAAGGAAATTCTTTACTTTAAATTGTAATATCATATCTTTCGTGCTTAAATTCGTAATTCTTTTGCAAAAATACAAAGAAAAGATGAGATATGCAGTTTTTCAGCATTAAATTTAAGAATATTTTTCAGAAAATCCGACATGACAAAGAAATAAGCCTTTCAAGCATCGCAGATAAGGAAAACAGACGCATTTCATTGACAGGTCGTAGCTCATTAGTGTCCCGTAAAAATCGAGACACTAATGAGTTCAAAAGGGAAACTGACATTCTTTCGCCATCACTTAGCAGTCCCGTTAATTTCCCTGCGATATTCAGCAGGAGTAAGATGGATGATCTTCTGAAACTGCTCGAAGAAGAGAGTCGGCGTATTGTAGCCGGAACAGAAAGCCACTTCTGTGATGGTCAGATCTGAATTGGCAAGCAGCTTGCAGGCGTATTCGACACGGATTTCTGCCAACACCTGGAAGATGCTCTTATCGGTGGATTTCTTGAAATAGCGGCAAAGCGAAGTCGGGTTCTGACCTACAAAATCGGCAACATCCTTCAGCACCACCTTCTCACGGAAGTTATTATATAAATAGGTGTAGATTCTGCCGATAGGCTCCTCCAACTCGGGTTGACGATTAGCATTGCTGTAAGCCGTAGGCGACAGGAGTTGCGTTTTCTTGCAATGATGCAGACGGTCGAGAATCTGGAGCAGGATGATAAGCCGTGAGGTGTGGGTGGATGAATCGAAAGTCTTCATCATCTCTAAGAGTTCATCATACAATCCCTCATCATAGAATCGTATTCCATACTGGCTCTTTGAAAGAAGCTCTGAAATATGGGCGTAATCGGGTAAATTCAAAAGAGACGAAGGAAACAATTGAGGACTAAACTGGATGGCTTCGCCACTACTATAGAGCCTATCTTCAAGTTCTGTTTCAAGCCCTGGTTTAAGTTCTCTTTTCCCAATATTTCCAGGCTCTTCCTTCCCAGCATTCTCCCCACTCTTCATCCTGCTTTTACAAAGATGAAGATGCGGAACATTGCTTCCTATCAGCGCAACATCACCTTCTGCATAAGGCGCAACGCCCTCGCCCACGAACTGCTTTCCGCTGCCGTGGGTGAAAATCATGAGTTCATACTCCGCATGCTTATGCAGGGGCAGAACGAACTCCGGATAAGTAATATGGCTGCACAAGGTTGTCATTTTGTGCGCAATCTTTCGTTCTAATATAGGCATAATCTCCATTTATCTGCGTTTGTGCAAATATCCACTATGATAACGCAAATATAATGGATAATATTGTGCAAGATTAGCTGTAATTTTGCACCCGCAAATAAAAAAATAGAATAGAAACAAATAAAAAGAAGAGAGAAAATGTTAGAAACTTTATCCGTATTTCAATGGTCAATCCTGGCACTGGCTGCATTGTGCATAGGAATGTCAAAAACCGGTGTGCAGGGGATGATGCTCCTTATCGTGCCCTACATGGCAATGGCTTTTGGAGCCAAGGAATCAACAGGCGTAATTCTGCCGATGCTCTGTATGGCCGACATCATGGCTGTTGCTTACTACAAGCGCATAGCCGACTGGAAGACTGTAGCAAAGCTCTTGCCAACAGCATTATTAGGATTTCTCGTAGCACTTTTTGTTGACAAGCTCGTCCCGGCACAGGGATTCCGCCAACTGATGGGTTGGACGCTCGCCCTGGCGATGGCGGTGATGATTTGGAGCGAAATATTCGGAAAGGAAAACAGATGGATGCATAAATGGTGGTATTCTGCCCTCTTCGGATTGCTCGGCGGTTTCACCACGATGATTGGCAATGCTGCCGGACCGGTCATGTCAGTCTATCTGCTCTCGATGCGCAAGGAGAAGATGGAATACATCGGCATTAACGCCTGGTTCTTCCTAGTTGTCAATCTGCTGAAAGTTCCTTTCCAAATCTTTGCCTGGGACAATATCACCTGGGGCTCGTTCTCACTGAACCTCCTGATGCTTCCGGTAATAGGAATCGGAGCCTTGCTCGGAATCCATCTGGTAAAACTCTTCCCAGAAAAAGCCTTCCGAAGATTCATCCAAATTGTCACAATACTTTCTGTAGCAATGATGCTCGTATAGGTCATTGAGAAATAGTACACAAAACTATTGAGACCAATTCTTTATCGGTCTCGTCTGAAATCGTTGCGTCCGTCACCATGCCACCATGCGCCCAGGAAGGCGAGGATGGCACGGAAAACGATGTAGATAACGATGATGTCAACAAATTCATTCATAAGCTTGATATTTAGCGAGTTATTCAATATATATTCACAACCGGAATGCCCAAACTGTTGGCTTTCTTGAAAGTGTAGTAGGTTCCACCCTTCTCTCTCCCATCATAGAAGGCAATGAGAAGGGACGCATTCTCAACCATGAACACGTCTCGGTCAAGAAAACATCGGGTGTAATAGTATTCTGAAAGGATGATCACCTCATCTGCAGAAGCCATCAATCCATCATAAACCATCCTATCGCCGGGCTTGAACCTATCAGCCTGACCTCTGAAAGGAATGGCTGCGGTAAGCGTCATTCCTGGGCAGGAAGGTTTCAGCGACTGCACTATCTGGGCTGCCATCAAGTCAATACCGATGGCGAATCCCGAAATAAAATTACTGATGCCATGCTCGTAAGCTACGAGGATGGCTTTGGTCAATCGCTCTTTTATGACCTCCTGTTGTGAGAAGTTGTAAAAGCGATGGCCTGTAAAGGCTGCCGAAACAGCCTTGTCAAACTTTGTCATGTTCTTTCTTTTCATTGCTGTACATATTTATATGATGTCTTGCCGAGGAAAATGCCGTTTGTTACGTGCGCCCCTACTTGTTCTAATTGTGCGGTGTAGGCACAGAATGAAGTGCCGGTAGTGACCACATCGTCCCAAATGCAGACTATCTTGTTTTTGAAGAAGTTCGCATCCACCTCAATATTATTATTTTCCTTCAAGCGCTTTGCTCGCTCTTCCTTCTTGACCTTTGTGCCATGAACTGCGGTACGTTCGCCAACAACCTTGACATGGGAAAAGCCGTTGATTGCTCCAGAAAACTTGCAGACAAGTTCAGAGAAGTTCTTGTTGCGTGCCTCGTTACGCTCCTGACTGCTTGCAGGAACGCAAGAGAAGACAACGCTGCGAACCTTACGACCAAACTTCTTGACAAGCATCTTTGCCACGCACTTCGCCACATCAGTATGGTTTCGACCATCCTTGAAATCATAGATAACCTGGCGGTCGAAGAAAGCATCCATACCGATGTTCTTGATACGTACCGGATAATAGCGCAAAAAGCTGCTCAACTCCTTATCCTCCTGTCCCTTGATGTAAACCTGTACCATGTTCATTGCTTTAAGTGTAGTTACTTGGCAGGTAGTAGCCATCAGCCACTACCCACCGAGAAAAATGTTTTCAATCGTAAAGTCTGCTGAGGAAAGACTGCAACTCTCTGTCGATGATTTCAGAAAGCTGACATGGTTGGAATGGCTTTCTCTGCTCCACTCTGACCTTGCCGAGTCCGAACTTGGTTGCATCCAACTCCACACTTGCCATTTCATTGGCAGAAATGTAGCTGTACTCAGTCTCAGCCAGACCTACAACGATGCCAAAGAGCACAAAATCATCATTCTCTCGCTGTCCTTCAAGAATATACCAGCGAGCGTTGCCGATGAAAAACACTGCGATGCAAACTGCATTCTTCTTCTTGCTATCCTGGGAATAGAGCGGATAGTCCTGCATTGCCTTCTCCAATTCTGGAGTAATCAGGCGGTTGTTGAAATCTTTTGCCATAGTCTCTAAATTTATTTTCTCCCTTTCGTTAAGTCCTTTCGGACTTGGGATCGGGAAGCTTTTTCTGCTTTTCAAACTGCGTACAAGGCAATAAGGCAAGTCTGATGGGAAGAATACTCTTTTACATGTTTCATGGAAAAGGAAGATTGTTACCGAATCACGACTTGCTATTTGCCAGATACGCGATAACTTTGCAGAAAAAGAATCCCGAAATCCCAAAGACGATACGGAATCAAAGATTTCTGGTTTCAGTAAGAAGAAAAAGTATAACAGGGAATGACTGCAGGGATAGAAAAGCCGGGTGGGAATAGTCCAAGCAAGTATCAACAGTTTTAAAAGCCAGCGTGTTGTTCCTTCGTAAGTCGATAAAATCGGCCTGCGAAAGAACAACACGCTGGCTAACTGTTCATGCTTACTGGACTATGGCGTTTGAGGTGTTTTATTCTATAAAACAATAATGGCATTAACGTTACCATTACTCCCGAAGGTTATAAATATACGATATATGCAATCTATGAAAACAAAGCTAGTACAGAAATGCATAGATCTCTTAAAATATTTTTTGTAATATGCCTATGAGAAAAAATACAGAGGTACTTATTCTACAAATACTATCCGTTGTGCGATAAAACACGCTATAGATAAATACACACAAATTGCACTCTTAAATAATAGACATTTTTTCCAATAGAAAAGAAATTGATGGCGAAATAAAATCTATTAATCAAGACATAAAATTTGGAACAAAAAAATGTAAAATCGAATATTAAAACAAGTATCAAAAGGTAGTCTGTAAACATCATTTTAAAACAATAAAAAGCAAGGAGCATAAGGCGATGCCACCATACTGTGCTCCTAAGACACAAGTCGGGCTGCTGACATCTTCGCTACCGACTACCCTTTGTAATTGCAAAATTAATAAAAACAAATGATATAACAAAAAGAAATAGGGAAAAATATTCATCAAGGCAAAAAAAGCAGGAGAACGCAGATTGTCATAAGCAGAACATCCTATGAAAGGAGGCATGCTTACCTTTTTGAAACTCCTTGTATAGAACTTTCTATTATAACAGGATGCTATATAATAAAGTAAAGACAGAATGCCAATAAAAGAGGAAGACCAGGATATTATAATAAGGTGGAAGGGAGGGAAAATGAAGGTTGATGCTGTGAGCCAGTGCCCTCCTCGACGAATGGACATGCAGTAGTGTCAAACTGATTAAGTGGGAATCGCTTGCGTCCCACCTACTCAGTTTGTAAGCTACCGTATGTCGTTTCGTGGGCACCTTCCGACTGAGGGGCTTTGCACTTACGTCACGCTCTGCTGACATAAATGCAAAGTCTATCAGGTGGAACTCCAGTAGCGTCCTTCATGGTGTGGGGCGAAGCATTATCATCTTGTTTATAAAAATGCAAATCTATAAAGGTCTGCTACTCATCATGGTATGAGTTTCAAGGTGTATTCATGTGTACACGTACACACCTATCCATGTATATATGTATCCACGTCCACATGAATACATTTAAAAGAGGAAGACCTGGATATTATAATAAGGTGGAAGGGAGGGAAAATGAAGGTTGATGCTGTGAGCCAGTGCCCTTCTCGACGAATGGACATGCAGTAGTGGCAAACTGATTAAGTGGGAATCGCTTGCGTCCCACCTACTCAGTTTGTAAGCTACCGGATGTCGTTTCGTGGGCACCTTCCGACTGAGGGACCTTGCACTTACGTCATGCTCTGCTGACATAAATGCAAGGTCTATCAGGTGGAACTCCAGTAGCATCCTTCATGGTGTGGGGCGAAGCATTATCATCTCGTTTATAAAAATGTAAATCTATAAAGGTCTGCTACTCATCATGGTATGAGGATTTAAGGTGTATTCATGTGTACACGTACACACCTATCCATGTATATATGTATTCACATCCACATGAATACATTTTAGAAGGAGAAATGACAGAATGCCTATAAAAACGAAATGCATTATATTCTAATAAGGTGGAAGGGAGGGAAAATGAAGGAGGATGCTGTGAGCCAGTGCCCTTCTCGACGAATGGACATGCAGTAGTGTCAAACTGATTAAGTGGGAATCGCTTGCGTCCCACCTACTCAGTTTGTAAGCTACCGGATGTCGTTTCGTGGGCACCTTCCGACTGATGGGCTTTGCACTTACGTCATGCTCTGCTGACATAAATGCAAGGTCTATCAGGTGGAACTCCAGTAGCATCCTTCATGGTGTGGGGCGAAGCATTATTAAGAGAAAATCAGTCGATTATCACTATAAGAACAGCTCATTTTGGTTAAAATCCGCATGTTTATACCATTTTTTTGCTGCTACGCAAAAAGATTTCGCACTATTTTTGTATCTTTGCACCCGTTAAAAGAATTTAGAAGTAAAATACAATAAAAATCCTATACGGAAATGAATTTAAATATGCACATAACATCACAATCATTCGTTCAGAGCTATCGACGCTTTGAGCGGAATAGTTATGTACATACATCAAGTACATCAGATACAGCCGGTATAGGATTCCCACATCATTATTCGCATAGTTATTTCTATCGGGTATCGTAGCAGCGTGCCCCACAGAGAATAAAGATAATACGAAAGAGTTGGAGTTTCCTTACCGGGAGAATCCAACTTTTTCTTTTTAGCCAAATGCTTGGCTTCAGCTCTGACATGGCGAGAAAAAGCTGGATGAAATCCAACCATTTTTTTACGCTTAAAATGAAAGAACTATGCCAGCAAATAAGAATGCCTTAATAAGGTACAAAACTATAGACAACTGTTTGAGAAACAGATACAGAAGATGGACTCTCGATGATCTCGTGGAGGCATGTAGCGATGCTCTCTACGACATGGAGGGAATCACCAAAGGAGTATGCGCCAGAACTGTTCAGATGGATATACAGATTATGAGATCTGACAAACTGGGCTACAATGCTCCTATCGAGGTTTATGATAGAATATACTACAGATACGCTGATCCAGACTACTCTATCACTGAAATGCCTTTATCCATAGAGGACTGCAAGCTGATAAAGAAGGCTATCATCCTTCTTGAAAACAAGAAGGATAAGAACAACGAAGACACCATCCAGGTGCTCAACAAGGTACAGGACAGACTCAAATCTATTCTGAACTTTGTGTAAGGAAAAAGTAGGAAAATTATGAACGAACATCAGCGAGACATCGTCTTACAAGAAAGCTAAAAAGCTTCTTTTCAAGCAAAACTGCCTGAAGAGAAGCCTTTCTTATGTGGAGCTTCAAGTAGGATTCGAACCTACGACCTGCTCATTACAAGTGAGCTGCACTACCACTGTGCTATTGAAGCTTTTGGGAGTTTGATGGGGATCGAACCCATGACCACCAGAGCCACAACCTGGCACTCTACCAACTGAGCTACAAACTCCATATAAACTCCAGATGGATTCGAACCACCACCTCCAGATCTGAAATCTGGTATGCTACCAATTACACCATGGAGTTGTTTTTTAACTTGTCGCCCCAGAAGGAATCGAACCTTCGCTAACAGGACCAAAACCCGTTGTGCTACCATTATACCATAGGGCAAGTTGAGTTCGGGAGGTCGGACTCGAACCTACGAAGTCATCAGACAGCGGATTTTTTCGCAAGCTCAAGGAACTCCAGTCCGCCCTCGTTGCCACTGGAGCACTCCCGAATTTTAAAGTGGAGCCTCGTGGAGTCGAACCACGTTCTCGGGATTTTCAGTCCCGCGCATACACCAAGTCTGCCAAAGCTCCTTACTGATGCTGCCCCAGATGGAATCGAACCACCACTTGCAGATCCAGAATCTGCTGCACTACCATTATGCGATAGGGCAAGTTTGCGGAGGCTAAAGGATTCGAACCTTTGAGACGTTGCCGCCTGCCGGTTTTCAAGACCGGTGCAATAGACCAACTCTGCCAAACCTCCAATGTTGTGACTCGTGAGAGACTCGAACTCCCGACACCGACGTTCGTAGCGTCGTGCTCTGATCCAACTGAGCTAACGAGCCAAAGTGCGGAAGCAGAAGGATTCGAACCTTCGGAACCTTTCGGTTCGGCACGTTAGCAGTGTGCTGGTTTAAGCCGCTCACCCATACTTCCTTGTTTTGACGATGCAAAGGTAGAAAGGGAGAGTGAAGTCTTTTTTCGTAGCAAGAAAAAAGTTTCAAAAAAGTTGATTTTGGGGCATTTCTTCCAGAAAAAAGGCTTTAAAGAGTCTCTTTTTCGGCATTTTACGGCTTTTGAATGTGTATTCATGTACACACCTATACATATATACATGTATTCACGTCCACATGAATACAATGAAATAATATATGGAATGGGGGAAATCCATAACTAATTCCAATTGCGAATACACTGTGTGCGGAATGTACGGAAGAAAAATAGACGAATATCTAAATAGATTAAAGTCGGCTTTATATATAAACAAAGCCGACTCTAACCTTTAATTTTTACCCTTCAACTTATCAAGTTCTTCTATCAACTCATAAATTGTAGTTGAAGGATTCTTATATGGGGACAATTTTTTTGCCCTTTTACTGGCAATCGTAACATTGTCCATCAAACTTAATTTATCCTCAATGGATAACTTGCCTTTCTTATATTGCTTAATATATCCAGACAACTTAGATACGCAATCGGCACTTCCGATTTCAGCACGTTGGTCTGTATAATGCAACAACAACCATAATTCAACACAAGGATTGGAGCAAAGCAGTATAGCTCCAGGTATCTTCTGTAATCTGCTAAGAACAGAAGGCACATCCAAATCATACATCAAGAATGTCATATCATGCTTTGTCTCCACATAATTAGCCTTGCACCTACTTATCAGAGCAGGTGTAACATTAAGCAATGTACGCTTAGGTATGATATGAATAGGAAGACGATAATGCGCTCTCAGCATTTCAACATAAGCGACCTCTGTTTCACCCTCGCAAAAGACGAAATAGTTGGGCTTCATTGTCTTCCCTTTAGAAGTTCTTTGTACTCTTGCCATATTCCTAAAGTATTAGAGTCGAAATATAAGGAATAGCATCAAAGCGTCCCTGCAGATAAGCCTTCTCCATATCCAGCGTGTCCCGGAAATCCTTGAAATCAAACAGAGAATATAGATCACTGCTTCCATCCTCTCGCTTATTCACGAAATACACCTGATCCCTTCGCTGGAAATCGGTGTTCAGCAAATGGGTGTTATGAGTGGTGTAGATGAGCTGGGCATGGTCGCTATGATTGAACATACCTATCACAAATTCCACCAGCTGGGTATGGAGACTGTTATCTATCTCATCGACAAGGAGCATCTTTCCTTCATGAATAATACCTATCATCCTCACCATCATCCGGAACAAAGTCTTGGTTCCCTCCGACTCTTCCGTCTCGAAATCAAACGCAACGGAAGGATTGGTACGATGAAACGTCGTGATGGCATTGTTCTGAATCTTGAAGTCAATGATGTCGCTATCTGCCGTTCTCAACACCTCCAGCATCTGCTCCTTTCGGTCCTTGAACAAATTATCCAGAGAATCAATGTTAGCCACCAGATAATCAAGCACGATGTCATTACAGAAGAACAGGAAAATCTTTTGGGCTATTTCCCTGTCCATCTGGCTGGCACGAGAAATATAGAGTGTCTTCTTCGATGTATTGTCAGCTACATCGAAAGGACGCTTGATGACAGTCTTAAACTCATAGATGTCTTTCTTCTCTGTTCCTCTACGTTCATCACGGCTGAATACCAGCGACTTGCGACCATTCGGATAATAGTACAAAGTCTCGGTGATGATTTCATCATGCATAAAGGAGAAGGAATACTCATACTCTACTCCATTCAGCAGGAAACGGATGTAGAAAGAGCTTGGCTTGTTGGCATAATCCTCAAACTTGAAAGGTGAGATGGCAAATCTGGTGTCCACATTATAATTATGTGATGAACGAATCATGTTCACACAAGCTCTGATGGCTTTAATCACATTGCTTTTACCCGAAGCGTTGGCTCCAAATAAGGCAACGCTCTTCAACATCTGTTCTCCATCCACGGAAAACAGATTACCTTCAAGCTCCCTTGCCTTCTTTGTCTGAATCTTGGCAGCCTGCAAGTCCAAAGTCACCTCGTCTCGAAACGAGAACATATTGCTTAAACGTATCTCTAAAACCATTTTAACCTCTATATTTGTAATTTGATTGCAAATATAAGAAATAAAACTTGTTTTTATATCCATCAGACGTTATTTTTATTATTATTTAGCACAACAAAGAACAGGATGCTCCTTCAAGCACGCACAGACATCTAAAACTACCACCACCAGAGCACGAAGTTCTGATGGTGGCAATCTTATTTTTCTCTATCAATAAACCAATGAATAGTTAACATTGAAATAGGAGTCTGAAACCTTCATGGTTGTAATCACCACGGATTTGTCCTGGTTGGTGAAATAGTACTGCAGGCTGGCTTCATCGGCTGAAACAAGCGTGTAGTGTTTCTTCAGATAGTCAATGACAAGCCCACGGTTCACACTTCGCTCCGTATCAATGACAGAATAAAGCGAACCGTCAAGACGGGAGAAACTGTAAAGAACGCCTTCACTACCCTGCCCAGTCATAAAGGTCAACTGGATGTTGTCGCCGGAAGTCTCAGCTACCTGGCGGTAACGCTTCATGGATTGAGCCATATAGCTCTTGATTTCATCCACATTTGCACCCATGATATGGTAAGGCTCTGTCCAAACATCCAGTTTTGTTTCCGGATTTTCGACCTCCTCCATCGGGTCATCATTGCCACAAGAGGTGAATACTACTGGTGAAGCCATCATCATCAGAAGGATGGCGATTGAAAGATACTTTTTCATTTTCATGACTTTTCGTTTTTGATGTTATTTAATTTCATTGTATTCATATCCACATGTGGACATGTATCAACGTATATATGTATCAACGTACACGTGTATCTATGTATTCATGTGTACATGGCTACACGTCCACACATTCTACATGACTTCCCGGATGGTTTTAGTCCTGATTTTCTTGACCTTACCATACTTTGACTCATAAGCTTCAACGCCTTGTTTCATGACGTATTCCATAAAGGAGCGGATGGTGAAACCTTCCTTTCGGGCGATGGTCTGAACCTTGTCAACGAGTTCCTTTGAGCAGATAAAGGAGAAATGTCGCCAGGGTTCATCATTGGGCGAATCGCTCTCTGTCTGAGAGTTGGGAGCAGAAATCTGTTGCTCCTGAGGATTCCCAGGAGACCTGTCAAATCTGTCCTGCGGATGAATGGCAGCCTTTCCGAGAATGTTGCCAAGCAGAATGTCCATATTCTTCTTTGCCATAGTCTTTACTGATTACGTGAAATAATTTCTTCTGTCAATGCCTGATAGTCCTTCGCTCCGTTCGACTGAGGGTCGTACTCGAAGATGCTCTGACCGCTGCCTGCCGATTCTGCCAGGGCGATGTTCTCTCGGATGCGAGTCTGCATGGTGATAGTCTCGTAACGGGACTTCACGGCTTGCTCAACCACCTTGTTCAATTTGCGATGGTTGAATCTGGCTATGAAAACGCCTCCAAGTCTGAGGTTCGGCTTCACTCGCTGCAATGTAGAGACAAAGGAATCGAGCATTCTCATACCTTTCAGAGGAAGAAGCTCTGGAGTCATCGGAACGATGATTTCATCAGCTGCGAGGAAAGCGTTTGTGGTGACGATTCCCAAAGATGGAGGACAGTCTATGAGAATGTAGTCATAGTTCTGCTTCACAGGTTCGAGAAGTCGGCTCAGCAGCTGTTCTCTTGCCAGGAGATTGGTGAGGGCAATCTCTGCGCTTGCCATTTCGAGAGAGGAAGGAACGAGGTCGAGGTTCTCCCTGATGTGCTTCACTGGCAGGGGTGCGCCATCAACCAGAGAGTCAAAGATACTTGCCTGCACCTCATCTTCATTCGGGATGAAATACAGGGTAAGATTTGCCTGACCGTCAAGGTCTATGAGCAGGACTTTCTTGCCCATACGCGCCATACAAGCCCCGATGGAGGCTGTAGAGGTGGTCTTCGAAACGCCACCTTTATGATTGGCGAATGTAATGATTTTCAATGACATAATATAAAATCTTTTGTATATATGTATCAACGTATTCATGTGTACATGGCTCCACGTGTACGTGGCTACATGTATTAACGTGTACAAAGGTACGGGTATCTGGCGAGAGTTCCTTCACGCTTCCCCTAACAACCCAAAGTGTCAGGGGAAACGTCAGGATTTGAGGGGTCATTTATTCAAAGGTGAAGGCTCGGATGTAGAAATAGGTGTCGTCATCCTCATACTCATATTCATTGATGAAGTCCATCATCTGCTCAACGGTTCGCTCCCCCTGTTCAATGCCGGTCTTGGATGTCCATTCCCTGATGGCTTCTCCGATAGTGCCGTAAACATCATCGCAACAATCCTCAAATGGTTCGCCGGATGCACTGACGCAGCATTCTTCGGGAAAGTAATTGCCTTCATCGTGGGTGTAATAGACCTCACATCCGCACTCGCAGCATCTGTAGGAAATGCTCAGTTCATCATCCAGGAGTCGGTTTATCTCAAAGAAGAGGTCATTGCAAGCATCCCAGGCAGTTTCGGTCTCGAAAGAAAGAAGACTGGTGTCTTCATCCTCCTCATACTCTGCCCAGTAGATGTGACCACGCACGCTGATGTGCTTCTTCTGATAGTCGATTCCATAGTGCTTGGCGAGGTCATCCAGCCAGATGTTCCTGCTGTTCACCTCCATGCGCTGAAGGGTGTTCCAAAGGTTGCTTACTGCTTTTGGGGTTCCTGTGACCTTATAGGTCGTTGTTGCCTGATTTGCCATTGTTTTGTATATTTATTTGATTACCATTCTGTAAAATAACTCTGGTCGTTGGATTCACATTCCTCTGCCCATTCCTCATCTGTGAAGTCGCTATGCAGACAGTCTTTGCTGCAATAATAGGCTACTCCCATGTCTGCGCAATAACCCTCACGCATCAGCTTGCCACATTCAGAGCATCGTCTGCAAGCCCTGTCGGTGTTCCACCAATAGTCCACGAAAGACTCTGCCACCACGTCCTCGCTTGTGTTTTCATCCCACTTGTCAAGATAGAATGAAGCAAACTGGTTCAACTCCTGCTCATTGAAGAGCTCCTTGTCTGTGCCGCTCACTGCCTGGGTAAGTCGGCTGAGAATTGATTTCATTGTTGTCATAATGCCATCTGATTTTATCTCCCTTTCGTAGATCAACTACTTCGGGGATGGTTAAAAATTATGTTGCATTCAGAAGGTGTTATGGCTATCCATACAAGGTTTTGTCTGCAAAATACTACCCGAATGGTGTGGAGATTTTTCAGCAAAGCAGCGCCCTGACCTTGTAAAGATAAGACAGAACCGTTACCTTCGCAACAGAATTATTACCGATTCCCAGAAGTCGATGAATGAAATCCTCCTATAACAGGACAATCCTTTCAGCAAGGAAAAGTATAGGAATAAAACTCGTAAAGCTATTGAATATCAGTTTATTATTGATATTTTGCATCGTTTTAATAGGGTATTAAAATGAAGCAGAATGATTAAAATGACAAGAAGTATAAGCATAAAAAAAGCGACCCGAAGGCCGCTCTTTATCAGAGGAAGTGAAGGATTTACTTATCCTTCTGGGTCTTGCCCTGCTGAGAATCAGGAGTGTTCTCCTTCTCAACAGCTTCGTAGAACTTGGTGGCAACGAGAATTACCCGGTTGTGCTTGACTCCCTCGGCATCCTGCCATTCCTCTGGCTTGAAGTAGCCCTCTACTGTGAGGAGTGCTCCCTTGACCAGACGGTCGAATGAAGAGGTGTTCTCGTTCTTGCGCCAAGCCTCTACATTCATGAAGGCAGAAGTGCGAGAGCTTTCATCGCCATTCTTCTCATTGCGGCTGATGGCCAGTGAGAAGCGAGCTACACTTGCGGTTGTAAACTGATGGATGCTTGCATCCTTACCTACGAAACCAGTTACTGCGAAAGAATTTTCCATCTTTTTCATAATTCAATATTTTTAGAAGTGAAACATTTATTTTTTACGGTGCTATCAGAGTTGGCAAGGGAAGCATAGGAAGCAAGGAATTATCGAATTATTTCACCCTTGGGCAGGAAAAGTTTTTTGAATGAGCAGCAGACGGAAAAGTTTTTGAAAAAATTCTGAGAATAAGGCACCTGGTACTTGCAGAAATGTGGCTTGCACTAACTTTGCAGCGGAAAAAGTAAGTGTGGATGCTTCGTCCAAAAATATGAATGAAAAGGATGAGTAGAAAATATCTGCAGTTGGTTGGGTAAAGGAAAGCAGCATCCTCCTCAATGTTTGTTCAAGCAAACTGGTTACGCAAGATGGTCTATAAGTTCAAGAGACTGGCAGGAAAACTCACACTTCATCATAAACAAGAATATGGCTAAGCTAAGCTAAGGACAGAACGATCAGGCCTACGACTGCCAAGGGTAAGCATCAGCATGTAGAGGAAAGCTAATCAGAGAAGCATGATGCCTGAGACAAGAGGCAAGCTCAACCAATATCTCTTGGCAACAAGCGAAACTGAAGAGAAGGACTACGGAATTTCAGCAAGGAGAAGAAGGCAAAGCACTGAACCGGCTAAAGAGCAGCCAAGGCAAAGCTTAGGGCGCATACAAGTTTAAGGTTTAAGTTTACCCATGTATATATACATGTTCTTTCAAGCTCAAATAGTAAACCTCTACCGATTTTAACCACTCAAACCAGGAAGTTTACAAGTTTAAGAAAACCATATATGTATATATGCCGAAATAAACTTGTTTATAACATATAGTCAAGGATTTGGGAAGAATCTATTTTTCCTTGCTGAAATGCAAGAATAGTTATACGAAATGGGGCAAGGTTGCATCATTCGTCTATCAATTCTAAAAATACTATAATTATTTATTTTTCTTGCCTAAACATTTGGATATTTGAAGAAAAGTTGCTATTTTTGCACAAAGTTATTCATATATAAATACTTCGATGCAAAAATGGCAACTTTTACGCCTTTATACAAGATTAGGATCTTCAACTTTGAAGATGTGATGCGTGAGATGAAATTGTCTCATGCAGGAACATCTACGGCCATATCCCGATGGCAATCTCAGAAGGTTCTGAAACCGATTAGGCGAAACATGTACGTCACTATTGATCCATCGACAGATGCTCCCATGTGTGACAAGTTCGAGTTGAGTTCCAAGATTTCAGAATCTTCATATGTTGGTTGGCACACAGCTCTTGAATTACATGGAGTTGCCCACCAACCTTTCTACAATGCCTATGTTGGCAGCAAAAGCCGTTTCAAAGATTTTGCTTTTGAAGGAATAGACTTTGTGTACTGTGCAACCCCTTTTGAACCAACTGCGGAAAATGGCGTTATAACTCCCAAGGGAAATCCTTATGTACGTGTAACTGATTTGGAACGAACAGTCATAGACTGCTGTGACCGTATAGAACGTGCTGGAGGCATTGAGGAATTGCTTCATTGCATGGAAGGAATATCACTGCTTGATGAGCCAAAACTCGAAAAGTATCTGGCATTGTACAATAAAGCATTCCTCTATCAAAAGGTAGGATTCATCCTGGAGCATAGCAAAGAGCATCATCACATAAGCGACCAATTCATAGAAATGTGCCGCTCGAAAGGTGCCTTGCATACCAAACGTCTAACCTCCACAGGCGATTCTGACACCTATTTATGTCGATGGAAGCTTTATGTACCAGAAGATTGTGTAATTGAAAAAACTATTGAAAATGAACTCATATAACAAGATATATTTAGAAAAAATAGCCAAAGAGAAGGGATTTGTCCGTGACAATCTCGAAAAGGTAATGCGTCTTTCAGAAATTTTACAATATTTCAACCAGAATGAATTTCTACACGATTCACTTGTATTAAAAGGCGGAACAGCTATCAATCTCACCGTTTTTCAGATGCCACGACTATCTGTTGACATCGACTTAGATTTTGCCAAGAATTGCAGTAGAGAAGAAATGATTAAAGCAAGACAAAGTATAAATAACGAGATTCTTGCTTATATGTCCAACGAGGGATATGTTCTAAAGCCTGGCTCTAAAAGTCCACATACACTGGACTCGTGGGTATTTGGATATATAAACGCAGGAGGAAATCCGGACAACATTAAGATAGAAATTAATTATAGTGACCGTTGCCACGTACTGCCAATGGAAGAACGTACAATCAGTATCGACTTTCTTGGAGACATAAGGGTTTGTGCCCTCGCACCGATGGAACTCTTTGCCAGCAAGCTCAACGCACTTATCAGTAGAGCTGCTGTACGAGACATTTATGACGTGTATGGTATGATACAGGCGAATCTATTTGAAACAATGGAAGAAAGAGCTCTTCTCCGTAAAATTCTCGTTTTCTACTTGGCTGTCGGTTCCAGTTGCAAAGCAGAGGAGGTTACACTTGATATAAAAAACATCAAGCACATAGAAAAACTTTCCTTCTCGCAAGTTCGTGCCCATCTACTCCCAGTATTAAGCAGAAAAGAAAAATTCGACTTTAACGCAGTAAAAGAACAAGTACTTAGTTTTCTTGGTTCTTTTCTATCTTTCACAGAAGGTGAAAGAAAGTTTATTGAACACTTCAATCAGAGAGAATATAGACCAGATATTCTATTTAATGAAAGTTCAATCGTTGAACGAATAACAAGTCACCCTATGGCTTTATGGAAATGCAGACCCAAAGAGATGAAGTGAGATCCATATCGATATTAAAATCGAAATTATTAAACAACGAGGTATGTTTAATACTATAGCTTCCTCCTGTTTGAACTATCCCATTTTTTAGGATAGTTGCCCTTTTGGGCAATTCTCTATAGCTATAAAAGAAAGAAACATGTCAGAATATATTGATTTTATCACTTATCAAGACGATGCAATAATCCAACGCCCCTTACGTTATTACAGAAGAAGAGGACAACCGCATCCGCAACCGAAGGGAGACCTTCATCAGGGAAACAGGCACCGAGAAAACGGTACTCATCACGATGATTACCTCCTATGGACTTGCGCCGGGCGGCTATTCTGATGACATCCAATGCCAGCTGACGATGGCAGATTTATTCAGATAAAAGCCGACCTCTCAAAAATGATAAAAAACCACGTTTTAGCACGAAAAAGCAGATTTTGAGTGTTTACAAAGGTTAAATATGTTAAATCTTTAACCCCTAAAAATGGGTGTTTGTAAAGATATATGACATACGAAATGAATGAAATCAAGTGAAACCAAGTGAAAATACGAAAATCGTAAGTAGCTGATAATCAACATTCTTTTCATTCAGAAGGAAAGCGGCTCACAAATAGCACGTCAGTACTTAACCGATTGAGAATCAACGACATTCATTATTTGCGTGGGAAAGTGAAAGGCGTAGAAAAGGGCTTAAAAAGATACTTGAAAAAAGTAGGAAAGTAGGACTAAAAAGTACTGAATATCAGATAATTAAAGAGATAAAAATCCTTACATTTTAGCCCGGCTTTCATACGGCTCAAACCTATATTAAACAACTGATAGTCAGTTGGTTACGTATGGTGCATCGGAAAATAATTTGCTGCAATACGCTCTAGAATTGAACCTACATTCAGGCAATACGCCCTGTAAGGGCAAAAGCTTTAAAATACCGATGCTTTTGCTCCTTACAGGGCTTTTTATGTTTTACTCCCCAAACTCCTCCTTCACATCAAAGCAAGGGCAATCCTTGGCGGCAAACTCGTTGTGGCCATGAACTGTCGCCTCGGGATATTCCTCCTTCAGCTGTTCTATGAGCGCTTTCAGCGCCGCCTTCTGCTCGGAGGTTCGGGTGTCCTTCGGCTTGCCATCCTTGGAAAGCCCGCCGATGTAGCATACTCCGATGCTCACGGTGTTGTGTCCCTTACAGTGGGCGCCAACTTCCTCCACTGATCTGCCCACGTGGATGCTGCCGTCACGATAAATCACGAAATGATAACCGATGCAGAAAAAGCCACGCTCACGATGCCAGCGGTCGATGTCGGCAACGGTAAAGTTGCGACCTTCTCGGGTCGCACTGCAATGA
>NZ_JBQKHJ010000031.1:0-37786 GCF_052118345.1 Prevotella sp. LCP21S3_D2
GGATGGTGGCTACATATTGATGTTGTGCTGTTGCTTTTTACTGAAAGCTGCTACTAACGACTCATAAATCTACCCTTAATCGTGTATTGGATGATAGTTGCGGATTTTAGGCTTACTATTATCCATACAACCGTTTCGACAATGACAAGCTCATCCACATCAAGGCAAATGAGCACGATAAGCACATCAAGCACAATACGGATATTTCGACCGATGATGCCATCAATTTCATCAAGCGAAACAAGAAGAATCCTTTCTTCCTCTATCTGGCTTTTGATGCGCCTCATGAACCCTATATCATCGACAACACCACATGGTATGATGATGAATCGTGGAGCATGAACGACATCTGCCTCAGAACATCAACGGCATGAATATTCTGCCATTGTTCTATGGTAAGCAGATTGATACAGACGACCGAGTTCTCTATTGGGAATTCCCAGGCAAACAGCGTGCTGCACGCCACGGTGACTGGAAGGCTGTTACCATCAAGCCAAACAAGCCTCTGGAACTCTACAATCTGCGTGAAGACCCGGAAGAGAAGCATGATCTCGCCAAGAAATATCCGGAAATGGTAATCGGTTTTGACAAGGTGATGAAGGAAATGCGAACTCCATCAGAAAACTGGCCAATACCGGAAGATGCGGAAAGCAGGAAAAAGTAATTGGCTTTGTAAAACTGAGGGTGTGTCATGGACTTATTAAACACCCTCAGTTTTTTATCCGTTTTTCAAGATCTTACGGTCTTTAAGCGACGTGTTTTGCGACAACGTGTTGGCTGTAGAATATGCATCGAGCAGCCAGCGTGACAATTATCCATCACCAAGACTTTCTGAATTGGAGATGTTGTAGCGATAGCAGCCATTCTGTCGGCAATCGATATTCACCCAAATGTTTTTCCTGTGTCGTCATACGTCACTCACGTTATTTTTTACTTACCCAAAAAGCTGACAACCTCTGGAATCTCTTTATTCAAGAAGTCGTACCAAAGCTGAGGGCTGTAATATTGTGCAGTATGATGAATCATATAAAACGGTAGCTTGTTGCCGTCAGCAAATTGCAATTCACCTTTCTTAGGATAAGAGTTGTTGATTTTTTCATCCAATGTTTGGATAGAATATTTCACATCTTTCCCTTCAAGAGCATTCATGCCATTGTCGTTTCTTAGACCAACAAATATGCAAATATCTGGCTTGATGATTTGCACGACATCAGCTAAGCACTTCCATGCCGCCTCGTAATCAGCCAAAGAGGGTACCTCATGTATACCTTTCATAGGCTCCTGTATGAAGTTATAAGAAGCTATTTTATTCCAAAAGCCCTCGACATCCATGTCGCTTTCATCCAAGAATGTTTTCTGAAGGTTTGTATGGAATTTCCAGCTACCTTTTTCTATTGCACAATTAATGATTCCTCTTGTATACTCCTTGTCTGTAACACATCTATCATATTCCTCTGGGCAGAATTCGCCTTCGTCATTCACCGTATAGTGCGAGTCTCCCATGATAAGCACACGCTTTGGTGCCGAAGCATAGTTGCAACCTATCCAAGGATAGTGTACAAGATTCTCAACTTTATCAAACTGCGAATCAAATTGTTTGTCTGATGTTGTCATAATAACCTAATTTCCGCAACACTATAATTCAATATTATTTATAAGAACCAGAGCAACAAAAAGTTGATTAGTTTTTTGCCATGTCAGAAATCTCACTTGTCTTAGTGTTGCATTTAAAAACAAATAAAACTCTGAATGACACGGCAAAAATACAAATAAAATCTAAGAAACACACTCCTTTTGGGGATTTTTTTCAATTATGGAGCAATTTGATGCTTTTTTAGCTCAAACCATAGATTCCACCTTGGGATTGAGATGTACATTGTTTGATTATCAACATAGTGAGATTCTACGCTCTCTGATATGCGTATATCTTTGTGGTGGTTCATGTCTTGAGGATATTTCAACACACCTTATAAAACATTTTATAAAAATATCATAGCCTTCAAAGATATTTTTAAGCTGTGCCATTTTTTTGCACACCCTTGCACTACCTTTGCTATAAATTTTAAATGTTAAGTGTATGAAACTGAAAGAACTTTTACTTAGTACGGATTTTGATATGTTGATACCAGCCTTGAAAAAGGAAGGATATTTGGGCATCAGACAATATCGTGAGGCATACGACATCCTTTGCCATCTTACTCCTGCGGATGAATCCGAGATTAATGACCCCCAAATACGTGTAGAGTGGGTTAAACCTGTTGAAGGCTATGAGGATGAAGAGCCATTTATTAATGTATACAATTGTAAAGGTGATTTTTGGGAATGTAATGTTGCCAAGGAAGTTATTGTTGACGATGCCTGTAGGCTTACTAAGGAAGAAGTCATAGTCGAGATTCTTTTGAGTTGTACTTTCTATGGCTATACGCCACAGACTACCCAAGATTCCTTTGAGGACAGAATCGAGCACAAGATGCACACCTGTTATGGAACTATGGCGAGAAAGTTAAAACAAAAGTACTATCTCTATTATTTGCCCGGACATAAAGAGAGAGAGATTCTCAAAACAATGAGACTCGCATCTCTTGATAGTATATCCATGAGCATGGAGGACTGGAACTATTGCAAGAAGAGAATCGCCAAAGCATCCAATATCAGAAAGAAGCGTGACTATCGTATGCAGAAGAGAATTGACTATCTAGACTATAGAGAAAAATATGAAGGTCTCCGAGATAAGTTCATGGGTGGAAAGGACATCACTTTTCATGACATGGACTTCATCTATGATGGTTTCTCTATGTTGCTAACCAACATGGAGACTCATACTTATGGAGAAAGCAGCAGAGTGGATTATCTGAAGAAACTGATAAAGTACATCGAGATGGATTCAGACTATGAGTTTTTCAATCCGCAGAAGCTTGTTGTATTATGCAAGGTGCCTTCACAACACCCACTCTCCTCCGATGAAAAAGAAGAAATCAGGAATGAGTTCCACAAGTTAGCAGGAAAAGAAAAGCTCATCTTTGGTTTATCAGAGATAAAAACTGAGGTGGCTGACATCCATTTCACTATACTCATTCAGAAATATGAGAAAGGCCTTATTATAGATGTCAATGACCTTATTTGCGCAATACCATAATTTAATATTTTTTATAAACACCTGAGCAACAATAAGTTGCTCAGGATTATGTCATGTCAGAAATTTCACTCATCTTAGTGTTGCATTTAAAAAACAAATAAAACTCTGAATGACATGGCAAAAATACAAATAAAATCTAAGAAACACACTCCTTTTGGGGATTTTTTTCAATTATGGAGCAATTTGATGCTTTTTTAGCTCAAACCATAGATTCCACCTTGGGATTGAGATGTACATTGTTTGATTATCAACATAGTGAGATTCTACGCTCTCTGATATGCGTATATCTTTGTGGTGGTTCATGTCTTGAGGATATTTCAACACACCTTATAAAACATTTTATAAAAATATCATAGCCTTCAAAGATATTTTTAAGCTGTGCCATTTTTTTGCACACCCTTGCACTACCTTTGCTATAAATTTTAAATGTTAAGTGTATGAAACTGAAAGAACTTTTACTTAGTACGGATTTTGATATGTTGATACCAGCCTTGAAAAAGGAAGGATATTTGGGCATCAGACAATATCGTGAGGCATACGACATCCTTTGCCATCTTATTCCTGCGGATGAATCCGAGATTAAGAACCCCAAAATACGTGTAGAGTGGGTTAAACCTGTTGAAGGCTATGAGGATGAAGAGCCATATATTAATGTATACAATTGTGAAGGTGATCTTTGGGAATGTAATGTTGCCAAGGAAGTTATTGTTGACGATGCCTGTAGACTTACTAAGGAAGAAGTCATAGCCAAGATTCTTTGGAGTTGTACTTTCTATGGCTATACGCCACAGACTACCCAAGATACCTTTGAGGACAGAATCGAGCACAAGATGCACACCAGTTATGGTACTATGGCTAGAAAACTAGAACAAAAGTTATACTTCAACTATTTGCCTGGCCGTAAGAAAAGGGAGATCCTCGAAACCATGAAGCTCACTTCTCATAATAGTATATCCATGAGCATGGAGGATTGGGACTACTGCAACAGAAGAATCTCCCAAGCATCCAACATCAAAAAGAAGCGTGACCATCGCTTGGAGAAGCGAATTGATTATCTCGATTATCGAGAAAAGTATGAAGCTCTCCGAGATAAGTTCTTGGGTGGTAAAGATATTTCCTTCCATGACATGGACTTCATCTATGATGGTTTCTCTATGCTGCAAACCAACATGGAGACTCATACCTATGAAGAAATCAGCAGAGTAGATTACCTGAAAAGACTGATAAAATACATAGACATGGATTCAGAGAATGAGTTTGCCAATCCTCAGAAGCTGGTTGTATTATGTAAGGCATCATCTCTTCATCCTCTTTCCTTGAAAGAGAAAGAAGAGATTAAGAGCGAGTTTCAGAAGTTGGCAGGAAAGGGAGAACTCGTCTTTGGTACAGCAGAGGTAAACTCTGATGTTATTGACTTACAGTTTACGATTCTCATTCAGAAATTCAAAAAGGGTCATCCGATAGATGATGATGTATAATGATTTAAAAAATCGAAAATGACAGTACAAGAATACTTAAAGCAATTCTCTTTTGATGACATCCTACCACCCACAAGAAAAATGATAGAAGAGTGGCGAAAAAAAATGAATTTATATTTTTGGACGGATGATCACCAACTGGAAGAATGCAAAATGAAATATGACTGTATCTGTAGAATTGAAGGAAAACCAAGTAAGAATCCTTATCTTTGGATTCAGTTCATAGACCATAGGGACATTATTCCTGGCTATATTGGCATGAATACATGGGACTTCGAATTGGTGCCTTTAGCTGAATGCGCCTCAAAGGAAATTAGGTATGATGGAAATCCTGGTCTTTTCTCCCAAAAGGAAATTGCGGCTAAACTTGTTTATGATTTACCAGGGTGGCGGTATAGTCTTGATGGAGAAAGTTTTCAATTAGACTACGACTCACTTTATATAAAAAAAGCATGTTTGATTTATAAAAGATATGCAAAACATCAGTTGCCAGGCAAACAAACTAGGTATTTCGATGAAGAATGGCAAGACGAATATAATCTAACTGTATTTTCTGAAGATCGAAATATTATAGAAAAAAGAGAAAGGCGTTGCAATGGGGCAAAGAGAAAACGTAATTTCCGTGTCAAGAATAGAATCAAGCAACTGGAAATATACAATGAGATAGACTATCTTATCAGAAGATTATATAAGAACAACGTTGATGGACTTTCATACACCGATTTTAAATGGCTTTTCCAAATAAAAGGCCATGACAAAGGAAGGGAGTTCCGTTCATTTGCCACATGCAAAAGCCAGAGAATAGTATATCTCATAGACTTATTTGAGCATTATGCGGATAAGTTCAAGAAATGGGACAAGTATCTGGTTTAAATCAAAACTTCTCCAGAATCTATGCTTTCTGCGGAAGAAAATGATGCCATATCAAACATTCTCAAGGAGAAAGGAATCAAACCTGACATATGGTATCATGCCACTGACAAATGCTTAGGAGAGGACATATATTTGCTGATTGTGGGATATTCTTAAAATTATAAAATGACTATAGCTGAATATTTAAGAAGTATATCTTTCGAAGATATTGAAGAAATCTTATGGGAAGTTTATGGAATGGGGGACAACTTTACCCCTTTCATAAAAATGACTTATGACCGTATTTGCCATCAGACAGGAACATCTGAGCATTCTTATCTGATTGTACAGATTGTGAATTCCTCCATAGACCCTTTGGGCATGAATGTTATCATGCCTGAAGGGTATAAAAAGGATTCTTTGGAGAATTTAGGCAAGTACAAAGTCATCTTTAGAGGTTGTGAAAGTCCTGACACTTCAAGCATTGCTGCAAGTATTATGGAAACTATTATAAGAAATAACCAACAGGGTGTACTTGAGCCATTTCATAGTCTTGACATCGTCAAAAATACTAAGTTCAGTAAGCTAGGGATGAATATATACAAGCTGGTTATTAAAGTTCTCTTGCCAAAGAAATGCGTTCCCGAAAAAATGTCAGAACAAGAACTTTATAAAATTATCAGGAAGAGACACTGTCGAAACATTGCACTTCTGAAATTGTATACATTTAACACGGTTTACTCCTTATTTGTACAATATAAACAAATATGTAAGACCCTCTACTTAATCAGAAGACTTACTAAAAACAACAGCCAAGGCTTAAATAGCAAGAACTTTAAATGGTTGTACCATAAATCCTGCCAGATGGAAAAGGAATATGTCAGCTTTGCTTTTGAAAAAAATAAGAGAGTGGAATACTTCACAGAATTGATTGAAATGTTCAATCTCCCTTTTACTGGTTGGGATGGCTTTCTTATCCTTACAAGAACATCTTCAAAACATCCGTTGCTGGAAAAAGAAAAAAACAAGATTAAAAAAATCATAACCGACCTTGATGGGAAAAACTATAGATGGTATCAATCGTATGACGAGAACTTAGGAGAAGATCTATATTTACTGATAGTAAAGTGGTTTAATAAGAAAAGAGCTTGGTCTAGTTATGACTTCTCATTTCTTATTTCTAAGTTCATTAAACTGTGAGACATTGTAAAACTCCGTAAAAGCACCACCCTTGCTTTGATTTCCACAAGAATGAGCATGACCAAAAACATGGAAACGAGGTTGAGAGCGATAAACCTCTAACAATAGCGGAAGGCTTCCCCTACCCTCGTCAAGTATGCCTTCCGGTGGAATATGGGTAATCAGGAAGTCCATTTTGGTAGCAGATTGGACATTTTGCTCCTTACTTTGCAAGCTTCGCATGGATATATTCCCAAAACTTATCCCATCAAACTCAAAGGAGGAATCATGAAGGAAAACTACTTTTTTAGGTAAGAGCGAAATTGTCTGCTCTAAGCTGTCTTCCAAGAACAGCTCATGATTACCTGCGACAAACATATAAAGTTTGGCGGGATGGCTTAACAACCAGGAAAAGAAGTCCTCCATGCCATCCTTGCCAAAGCCTGGCACTACATCGCCAGCACAAAGCAGGATGTCAGCTTCTTCTGGGATATGAAGCCGATTGTGCATCCCATGAGTATCAGAGAACGCAAAAATCCGATGTTCCTTATAGTTGAATAGCATAAATCTAAATCTTATAAAGTTAATACTTCAATGGTGAATTTGGGCGGAATCTCTTCCGACCACATTTTTTGCATTGGCTTCCTATTTCATTTTTTAAATGATACGAGACCTGTTTTCTTATTTTTCCTGACACACTTTATAAACATCAAACCATAAACCATGCAACATGTCAAGCAGTTTGATTTTATCGTCTGAAGATATGGGTAAGCCGGCAATCTCCTCTGGTTCGAAGCTGACGGATGAGACTTCATTTTTTAGCTCTAGCAAGAGCATATCCATTCGTTTCTCCAAGTATTGTTTCAACCAAGAGAGTTCGTCAAAATCACAAGTTGGAATTTTGATGGTTGATACACATTTTTGTTTCTTATCACCTGTCACTGAGTACAAATTCGCAAACCATATATCGCCAAAGCCAACACTCAAACTGAGTTCTATGCTATATGTCTTTTCCATATAGGAAAAAACATACTCACTTTGAGCTTCGTCACCTGTGTCAAAGTCAACCCATTGATTCATCTTCATATGCTTGAATGATTAACAATAGTTGTTCTTCACTTGTGCCCAATGTCTCCTGTACAAGATCCACCTTTGTTGTGTCCATAAATGATTGTTCCATTATTTCTTATTATTTTACATCTATGACACAAAGGTAGTCTGAAAATGAGAAAAATTACTGCACACCTAAAAAATATTTTAGGTGTGACAACATTTTACACAGGAAATATGTACCTTTGCCACAAAATAAATATACAATGGAAAAGAAAGAGATAAAACTACAAATGAAGGAACTCCTCAAGCTGATGAGTGAAGGAGTATGGGAAAAAGAGGACATCTTCTCCTTGACCTTGCTTAGCAGCATTGCTGGCGAAAGCATATTCTTGCTGGGGCCTCCCGGAACTGGCAAAAGTATGATTGCCAGAAGGCTCAAGGAAGTATTCGCCGAAAAGAAACAATTTGAATACTTGATGTCGCGTTTCTCTACCCCAGACGAGATCTTTGGACCTGTTTCCATATCCAAACTGAAAGACGAGGATACTTATGAAAGAAGAACAGAAGGGTATCTTCCATGGGCAAATGTGGTGTTTCTGGATGAAATCTGGAAAGCGGGTCCTTCCATTCAAAATGCCTTGCTGACAGCCATCAATGAGAAAATCTACCAAAACGGAAACGAGACCATCAAGCTTCCTATGAAAGCACTCATTGCTGCATCCAATGAGTTACCTAAAGAGGATGAGGGGTTGGAAGCCCTTTGGGATAGATTCATATTACGAGTTGTCTCTAACCCCATAGCCAATGAACGTACATTCTACAAGATGCTAAAGGGGAAGAACAAGAGTAAGGTTGTCATTCCTGCCGAACTTCTCATAACAGACGAGCAATACACACAAATCCTTGAAGAGGTGGAAGGTATCGATATTCCTGACAATATACTCAAGGATATCACATTCATTCGCAAGAAGCTCAAGGAGGCCGAGTCAAAGGATGAAGCCGCGAGTCCTCTAGACTATTATATATCAGACAGAAGATGGAAGAAAGCAGTACATCTGCTGCAAACATCGGCATTTCTAAATGGAAGAAAGGAGATAGACCTAACCGATCTTCCCATACTCTATCATGTGCTATGGAACAAGGTAGAGACCATTGAACCAGTCATGAAAATCGTTACAGAGTCATTATTCTGGAACATTGAGAATAAATGCTCAGTTGTGGAGAAAGAGTATGAAAAAGGGTTGAAAACGAAGGGCAATGCATTGGCAAACAGTAAAATAGCCAATATCAATTCTGAAGATTTCAACATCTATTTCTACTTCTATACCAAGCTTATGGGCACAAACTGGGGAGACACTTACTTCTTTCTCCAAGATTATGGATACCTGCTGATGGACATCGAGACGAAGGGTGTGCTCTATTTTGATAAGGATAAGAATGGATGGATAATCAGGAGAGTTCCTCAAGGTCCCTTCTCATCCAAGAAGTATCCACAGCACCAAATCGTCAGTTTGAGAAGGGCGCAAGGTGGAATTATCGTAAATAATGCACTCTACATGATGGAACCATCAAAGAAGGCTAGCAAGCCCATTTTCCCTCCTACAGGGCAACAAAACTTGTTTTCTGAAGGAGACACACATCTCATTGAGGAGATGCAAAAAATAGGCAATGAACTTAACCAAAAGATGAGGTTGCTGGAAAAGGAAAATCTATTTGTGTCTTCAACTGACTTGAAGGTCATCCAAAAGTATGCCGACAACTTGCGAAAGAAATGTGAGGCGTTGGAAATGAAGATAAAAACTAGCATATAATTTTTAATATGGAAGATATAGACAAACGGATTGACGAATATTCTGGTCTTTTTGACCTCTACATAGAGGGGAAGCCCATTCCTCCTGAGTACAAGGATGATCCTGTGGCAGGGTATATAGAAGAAATCTGCCAAGACTCAGGAAACAAGGAACTTTGCAGAAAAGAAGAGACATGGAAAGAAATTTTCAGAAAGGAAATTATTTCCATGTTGGAGGGTATATTGCCTGTCGTTTCCACAATAGAGAGGGAATATGAGGAAGAAATGAAGATATTATCCCACTTCTTTGCATCCAACATAGAGCAAAAACGCCTGGCATGGAACGGTATCGCCAAGCACTTGCACGATACTTTCGACAGCAGCATGTTCAATATACATGGATATATCCAGGAATTTGGAAAAAAACAGAAAACTACTGACGAAATTTTTGATGCCATGGAAGCTAATTGGAAAGAGGCTAGCAAGAAGAGGAAAGACCAGAAGATTGCGCAAGTACTTTCCAATAGTATGCAAAAAATTGAGCAAGAAATCATAACCTGTGGTGACATAGACTACAAGAAGGAACAGAAGAAGGCTCGTTTCTTCCACAAGTACCCTCAACTAAAGGAGATAGCCAAGAAAATGGGAAGGGAAAAAGAGAGAAGCGAAGAAATGGATGATGCCACCATGACTAGATACATTCCTATATTACTCAAGCATTCCCATGACAGGCAAGACATAGATGGCGTATCCTTGGGAAATGACCTGGATAGCTTGCTTCCCACGGAGATTGCCATGATGGACTCTCCCACCTTTTATGCAAAGTTTGCAAAAAGACAGCTGCAGCAATTTTCCTCAAAGGCTGCACAGAATAAGCGTGAAAAATCAACAGTTCATTATAAGAAGCCTCGCCTTCTGCAAGGCCCCATGATTATTTGCATTGATACAAGTGGATCCATGAGTGGTAGACCTTTGGAAATCGCAAAGTCTCTATTGCAGCAACTCGCGGCTATAGCGAAAAAGGAAAAGAGAAGCTGTTTTCTCATCTCGTTCTCTATCAGAACAAAGACCTTGGACTTGGCAAGACCCAGCAATTATTATAAGATAGATAAATTCTTCAAGGGCAGCTTTTCCGGGGGTACTAATGGGGAAGAAATGCTAATGGAAATTTTCAAGAAGCTCGATTCTGAAAAATATTCCATGGCCGATGCACTTATCATCAGCGACTTCTGTTTTCCTCTTCCTATAAAAAAAACAATGCAGAGACTGAAGGAAGAACAAGAAAAAGGAACTCGCCTCTACGGACTTAATGTCCAAAGAAGAAATCCATACGCAAAGGACTACAAGAAAATTTTAGATAAGATGTGGAACTTATGACGACAAGATATACAATCAACCCTTCGCTCAGGTTATGCACATGGTGCCTTGTAGTAGGATGGCATGAGGTGAAAGACTCACTCTTGCAATCCGAAAGCATTTTTTCATGTGAAGGAAGAAGTATCTATACCAAAGGAGACCGATGCATGATTATGGCGCAAGTAAACGAAAAGAGAATTGATTTTTATTACTGCCATGACACAAAATTCGACAACAGAAACATTCAAAGTTGGCTAAGAAACATCATTAAGAATAAGATTCTAGACCTGGCAAACATTGAACTCCCCAAGAGATTGCATTATTGGGAAAAGGAGAAAAATTTATATGCAAGACAAGTCATCATAAAAAAATTGAAGAGAAGGAACATATGGGGGCAATGTTCCATCTATAAACAGATTTTCTTGCCGCCCAAGATTGTGGTTTTCCCATTGGAATTGATTGACGAGATTATCCTACATGAAATGAGTCATCTCAAATTTATGCATCATAGGAAGCAATTTTGGGAGTACTTTAGTTTCCTGCTAGGAAGAGATGCCAAACAATGCAAAATGAAGGAAAGTGTATTTTTCGCCAAATACGACGAAATGATAGAGTTCTTGCTAAAATAATTGGCAACTGTGCAACATTATTTCTCACTTTTTCATTATCTTTGTGCCAAAATTTAAAAGTTATAGAATATGGCTATCAATCAATTGAACAAATATGTCTGGCTCGTAGAGACCATTCATCGAGCAAAGAACCGGGGTGGCATTACCCTGAAGGAGATTCAAAGCAGATGGTTGGACTCTGACCTCAGTGAGGGAACGGAACTTTCTCGCCGTACCTTCATCAACAATCTCCATGCCATCGAGGAACTGTTTGAGATTAACATCGAATGTAGTAGCGGATTCCGTTATCACATAGAGTATGGCAATTGCTTCGAGGAAGGAAGCACCAGGAACTGGTTACTCAACGCCTTCTCCCTCAACGCCATGGTGGGCAACAGTCGCAAACTCAAGGAGAGGGTTCTCCTGGAGGACATGCCATCTGGCAGGAACTTCCTAGAGGATATCATCAAGGCGATGCGCGACAACCACGTCATATTCATCTCTTACTATAGTTATAATTCCGAGAAGTATTATGAGTTTGACATCCATCCTTATTTCGTGAAGGCTTTCAAGAAACGTTGGTATGTGGTCGCATATAGTCCTGGCACGAACGATATCCGTTGCTATGCACTTGACCGTATGGAGAATGTCATCATCTCCGAGGAAGTGTTCAAGATGCCTGAGAATCTGGAACCAGCTGAATACTTCAAGGATTGCTTTGGCATCATCAATAAAAAGGATTCCGAAGTTCAAAAGGTAGTGCTAAAGGTTGATGCCTTCCAGAGTAACTACATACGCAATCTTCCTCTCCATGAGTCGCAAAAGGAAGCAGAGCGAACAGAAGAATACTCCATCTTTGAGTATCACCTGAAACCAGAATTTGATTTCGAGCAAGAGATTTTCTCTAACATGGATACCGTGGAGGTGTTGGAACCTCAATGGCTAAGAGAAGAGGTGAAGGAAAGGTTAAGGAATCTTGCTGAGAAATACAAGATATAAACTTCTTGGTAACTTCCATCATGGAATGAAAAAGGCGGTAAATACAAATTTAACGTATTTACCGCCTTTTTCATTTTCATACCTTTTTTGCATAACGTTTGCATAAACATAATAACCAAACATTAATGCTTAATATTTTCTCAAAAAGGGAAAGACTTCTAAAATCCGTTCCTCTCAATATGGTTCTCAAATAAGGTCTATTTTCCATACTTGTCTATATTTAGAAGGCGAAATCATCCTCTTCCTCATCCTCACCATTTGGGAACATGACGCTTCTTTCATACTCTGGATCATAGAATTCATACTCATCCTTCACCTGTTTGATTTTCTTCTGGACGGAACAAATCTTCTCCAACTCCGGAAATTGAAGATGTTTACGATTGAACTCCAATATCTCGTTCAGCTCTCTCTCAAAGGAGCAAACCTCTGATTGAAAGTCATCCATGTCAAACTCGGAATCATTGAAGAGGTCATTATCTAGGGCCTCGTCCAAACGGTTTTCCATCTTATCCAATTGCTCTTTTATAGTTTTGTTCATTATGCTTTATTTTTAAGTTATATGTTCGATTTATGAAATAAAAATCTTACCTGATGAAAGATTCATTTTTCGTAGGAGTCTGAGAGTAACATGATTTGCTTCACCTTGGAAAGCAAATCTTTCTCTGTAACTTCTAAGTTCAAAGATGCCCCATTCCCTGTTATATTGACACCTAAAACACCTGCAAGTTTTATCAGATGTTTCGTACTTCCACTCTTTACAAAAAGACAAATAGACCATTCACCATAAGTACAAAAAAGGGTTATATAAATGGGCATGTTGTCATACATGATTTTATAACCATATTTTTCCACATATGGAATCTTGCCATCGAAGGTTTCCGCTATAAAGAAAGCTATCTCCTCATGGAACTTCTTCGTAAAAACGTTGGCGTATTCTTCGGAAATCTCATCCTTGGCACAGATAATCTGCTCTTGGGCATCTTCCAAATCATCAAGCAAATCATCTAAAGCCGAGCATTTTTCGATAATGTTCAGTCCTTTGAACTTCGCCATTTCTTTATTAATATCAAACTTCTCCATTGTATATCAAATAAAAATTCTGATGCAAAGATAGCCCGCACCTGAGTAAATTCGTTTCACACAACAAAAACTTTTTTCATGCGCAATGATTTTTCTCACGTTTCATCTAATTTTGCAGAAAATTTAATGAGCAAACATGAATATGCTTGTTACGGCAACACATCTTGTTGCTTTTGGGGATGGCAAATCTCATGGAACTAAGCACATGATAGAAATTGCCAAGGAAAAGGGCATACCAATATGGATATATAAATATTAAAAATTTGGATAATACATCTATAATTAGTAACTTTGCACTCATGAAGAATTTTGCAGCGATAGATTTTGAGACTGCCAACCAGCAACGAACCAGCGTTTGCTCCGTAGGCATTGTGATAGTAAGGGATGGTGAGATTGTGGATAGCTACTACAGTCTCATCAAGCCAGAGCCTGAGTATTATTCCTATTGGAATACTAGGGTGCATGGACTTACCATGGAGGATACCATGAACGCCAGGGTATTTCCAGAGGTATGGGCTGAGATTCAGCCAAAGATAGAGGGACTGCCATTGGTGGCCCACAACTCACCCTTCGATGAGGGATGCCTGAAGTCTGTATTTCAAATGTACCAGATGGACTATCCCGATTATGAGTTCCATTGCACATGCCGAGCCTCCAGAAGAAAGTTGGGATCTCTCCTACCCAACCACCAACTACAAACCGTAGCTGCTTATTGCGGGTACGACCTAACCCAACACCATAATGCCCTGGCTGACGCAGAGGCTTGTGCTTGGATTGCCAGGAAACTACTATAACTACTGCAGCAAAAGTGTTATATTGTGTCTAAAATGGATCTTGCCGCATGGAGTATAGAAACATCATCGGCAAAAGTAAAACAAATGCCATTTCCTGTTGGAAGCTTATCAGAAATCTGTAGTTCTGATAAAATTTATGGTAGTATGAACAAAAAAGGCACACCATGGCAATATCTTTGCAGTCGAAACGTTATCAATAGGAAGAACTGGAAGGTGAGCCGGTATGCGCAAAATTTGCACAAGCGTCGCCTCCATTACCATGATGATTTAAAGGATGTGGTTCGGTTGATGTCACGAGCTCTTATCCTCCAAGACAAAGTATCTGAAGGAGAATACGCAGGAGTGTTCTGTATTATCTAGAGTTACTCCTCGTAAGCAGATACGGAGATCTATACATAGTAAACAACAAGATATTATATTATATTATATTAATTAAATTATGTAAAATATGGCTTGGATTGACTCACATTTAGAAAAGTTTATAATAGAAAACTTTCCAGACAGAAAAGTATATGCCTACCATGAATATCGTACATGGCAGTCAAGCAGATATATATATGTAACAACCGTATTAAAAGATGATTGTGCTCTTCATTATGAATATATAGGTGGCTTTGTAGAGTTACATCTTGAGGGGAAATATCAAAGTGCGGACTATAAGTATTTTGCAAAGGAATTGAGATTTCAAACCTCACGATATCCAAGATTGCATTGGCTAGGTTGGCAAGGGAGAAATCAGTGTAGATGCAAACTAGATGCTCCAACTGATGACTGGGAACAGCTTTTGGCTGCTTTTAAAGAAATAATGAGCATTTTCGACCCAATCATTGAGAAGATAATGAATAGAACAACTATCAATTCAAGTGTTGAACCATTTATGGGTGAAACCGTTTTTTCGGAAGAGGGACTAAATAATGATGAAGTCTGTCTTTCCAGGTGTTCTTTGGGGAAATTATTCGGAAACAATCTTGTCATACCAGATTACCAAAGAAACTATTGCTGGGAGGACAAACAGGTCAAAGCGCTTTGGGAAAGTCTGAAAGAGATACCCAATGAAAGCGAATATCACTTAGGGACTATCATCTTGCAGAAAGACCACAATGGCAATTATGCTGTAATTGATGGACAACAAAGATTGGTTACACTGACCCTTATTGTTCGTGAGTTGCATTATCAGGGCTGTATGCCTTTGTTGAAACAAAAATTCCTATCAGAAAACTCCAAGAAACATGTTGCAAACAGCAGATGGTTGATTAAGCAATTGGCATCAAGGTCGTATGATGAAAAGTTATGCAGCAGAATCATTAACAAACTAATTTTTACTGTACTCATTCTGAAAGAAAATCGCTTGGATTTGGCATATACGTTCTTTTCAAATGAAAATTCCAAAGGTGTACCTCTATCCGACTATGATTTGCTAAAAGCTCATCATCTACGCTATATCTTCATAGAAAAGCAAGCGGAGCATCTTGCGAGTAAATGGAATAATCTGATTGAAAATGAATATTTCTCTCTGGAGAAAACTCTGGCAACACATTTGTTCCGACTAAGAAAATGGATGAGGAAAAACGACTTTAATCCTGAAGAACGTTTCTGCGTTAAGGAGGAATTTTCTTCTGCTCTCATTCTCCCAGAGATACCTCCTTTTGGAGAACAATTCGATTTTTACGAGAAGATTCAAGGAGGCTCTCACTTTTTTGCATATGCCGAGCATTTCGTGGGAAGATTCAAGCATTTCTCCCAAACGCACCAAGTTCAGGCTTTGCGAAATCATCTTAAATGGGAGAGTCATTGGAAATACGCCGATATTATTGAAACACTACTATTTGGTTATTATCTGAAATTTGGTGAACTGTATTTGACGGAGGCCTTGTTCTGCATATCTGGATATATTGCCCAACATAGATATGAAGCAACTCGTGCATTGGCTTATAAGATAAGGGAATATGCTAAAGATTCAGAAATAATAATGATGATTGATCAGGCTTCTTCGCCTACGTTCTTCCTAGCCGAGTGCGTTTCTTCTATCAAGAATAATGGAAGGGACATTGTAGAACAAGGTATAGCCATGAGATTCTATCAGCGTTTACAAAACTTGTTCTCTGAACTGTATAATGATTTTACTGATTTGACAATTATTGATAAGTACAACAATGAATACCTATAGATATACTCCTGAAAAGATAGTAGAGGAAAAACTGATATTCTCAATTCCCCTTTATCAGCGTTTGTTCTCCTGGGGAGAAGAACAGGTCAAAGGTCTACTTTATGATCTAAAAAATCATTTTGATCCAGACCTTGACAATGGAACTCCATATTATCTGGGGATGTTGTCATGTATTAAGTCTGGCAATCACTATGATTTAATAGACGGACAACAAAGATTTACCGTGATGATCCTTTTGGCTATTGTCTTACGAAACTATTATGAGAAATGGAACGGTTTTCTAGATAGCGGCAAAAGACTGAGGTTTATGTCTAGAACTAAAGATAACGAATATCTAACTGCCGTAATTAACAGACAGGTTGAAATTCTGGACCCAAACAGAAAAATGGAGGATGGTAAAAAAATAATATTTGACTTCATGGTATCTCAATTTTCTTCCGATGATATGCGAGAGTCCTTTGCAAAAAGTGCTTATACAAGAATGTCTTTCTTCTTTTCTGAACTACCTTTATCATACGCCAGTAACCCTGCTTCATTAAATAAGTATTTTGAAGCAATGAACGCAGGAGGTAAAGGTTTGGAACAGCATGAGATATTGAAAGTAAAACTTATGCAGGGTGAAGAAAACAAAGTACATCTTACTCAGATATGGAACGCTGTGTGTGACTTGAATCGCCCTGTAATAAAGCGCAACGAGAAAGATTTGGAAGAAGGCTATCGTTCCAAGTATATGCAAGCCATCGAGTTATGCAGAAATCACAGATTCAATGAAGCATTTGAACTGTGTGAAAGCTCTTACGATACTGAAGACAACAATGAAATAGGCGATATAGAAGCAAAACAACAGGACTTCAGACAGTCATTTATCGAAACCGGAGAACGGAGTTTTATAACTTTCCCAGAATTCCTAATGATGGTTATTGATATATACTTGAACTTGTCTGGCTCATATTCGTTCTATAGGAAAGAGCTATTGAAAATATATGAGTCACATCCCATTCCTGACAAACAAGACTTTTATAACCAGCTTCTTTTCTACCGATTGCTGCTTGATTATTACATTGTCTATAAAGAAGGTGACGAAAATACAAATAAGTATGATATCGTCTTCAAGGAAGGGGCATCAGCAGAGGCGTTGAAACAATACCAGTCAATGCTTTATGTATCTCAGTCTCCTTTCTACAATTGGCTGAAGCCTGTTTTAGAAAGACTACATAATGAGACGGTGCGAGATACAGACGAACTATTATTGTGGATCAAAGAGATAGACAACTCTCTCCACCCACTTCCAAGAGACGTAAATGAAATGACTTACGATAATGGCATTGATAGATATTGGTTCTGGAGGCTGGACTACTATTTATGGGAACGAAAAGAAGATTACTTCAAAACAGAGGAAGAGAAACAAATAGTGGAAGAATATGTATTCAGAGCAAACCGATCCATCGAGCATCTCCATCCTCAACATCAAGAAAACAACGATATCTGGGGCGATGATGATATTCATTCTTTTGGAAATCTTGCAATGATCTCACAGAGTTTTAATTCTCAGCAAAGCGATGACCCTGTGACCGTCAAATTTGCAAGAATTAAAGATCAGGCCCATAATCATACACTTCAAAGTATTAAAATGTACCTGATGTATCTAGATGCAGAGAAATCTCCTTTAGGATGGAAAGTTGATATAAAAAATAAACATCAAGATAAGATGTATGACTTACTGAAAAAATCTTATCCAGATGTTTCCTGCAGTAAAAATAGAAATATGCTTTAAATGCAGAAATACATATTCAATACCGACCACTACAAGGGAGTTGCTTTTACGGGGTCATACCGTGAAGCACTCTCTTTGGATTGGTTTATCTCTCATTATCCTATAAAATAATGTGTATGAAGAAAATAATTTTTCTCGATTTTGACGGTGTACTGAATACCGAGTACAACCAGAACTTGCTTATGTATCATGGGAAATCCTGGAAAGACAAGTATGGAGCTTTCTTCGACCCGGAGACAGTGGCTGAACTAAAGAGAATAGTAGAAGAGACCAATGCTGATATCGTAATAGAATCATCGTGGAAATATCTTGGATTAGAGGCTATGCAACAGATGTGGAGCGACAGAAACATGCCCGGCAAAGTTATTGATGTAACACCGTCTTCTGCCACCGACAACATGCTACTCAATGCCAACCTTGATGAAATGAATCCCGCACACACCCAATGGAAAGGAGTGGAAATCGCATCATGGATAGCTGACAATCTCCAAGATGAAGGTCGGTATGTTATTATCGATGATGAATACGTGATACAGGATTCGCAACTGCCACACTTCATCCTGACCAATCCATATGATGGCATTACTGGGGATCTAGCCAACAGAGCCATTAAGATTCTTAACGGATAAAGGAATTAAGTTTTTCTATAAGTATAACCGTAATTTATGGGATTAAGATATGAACATAAAACATGTATTTGAAGACTCTCGCATTGTCATGCTGGAGAAAGACATTGCAAGAATAAACGAGTATTGCCAATACTCTGATAAAGAAAAGTTTGTGATGAAGCACTTGCTCGAAAAGCGTTGCAACGTACTATGGCAATTGAATGTATATGACGATGAGACGAAGCAGCTCCTCATCGGTTTCAATGATGCACTTCGAAAGGCATGTACGCAGCTTTATCACCGGACGATGACAGTTTATCAAGAATACCTGCATCGTAAGGACATTTCTGGAGATTTTGAGGTGGAAGGAAAGATATTCCTTGGTTACGAATATCCTGCACTTCACCCCATTCAGACAGAAACGGCAAAACAGGTGTGGGATGCTCTCACATGTGGAGGTTTCAATGCACTCTATGATGAGGGTTGCGCATGGCCGCTCCGTTTCAGTAAAGAGCGTCCTCCTGAGCAAAGTATCAATGAGAAATTGGAGAATTGGTTGGGGATGGAGATTGAGAACGACAATTGGAATGAGGGACTGGATAGAGAATGGTCGAAAGACCTGCATCTTATACAGCCCTTTCATAATCTATACGATCATTGCTACTTCTCATTGTACGACCTCATATATGTCCGTGAGTTCAACCTGGAAGTACATGTGGAATTTGATGATAAAGTAAAATATTAAACAACATGAGCGTTTTTATACAATCACAAAAAGGATGGTAAAGGTATCAACCCTACCATCCTTTTGATTTATAGAGAAGCCTTGTGTTACTATAATAATATTTATGTTTTTTACTGAGACCACTTAAGGAAAATGGCTTAGCTTAAACCTACGCACGTATAAATCTTTTTTCTCGAAAAAAGTCTCAAAGTATCATTATTAGCCAAAATATTGACTTATATCTTTAATACACAAAGCGTTAACAGAATGAGACTTCTCTAAAAATGGAGGGAGAAGTATCATAGAAGTATCATGAAACAGCGAGAAGTATCATCAAAATCCGGCCATGCTAAGCATTTTATAGCCAGTTCGTGGTTCACAATTGCAGAAAAAACCACGAATTGGCTTCAAAAAATCATCCTTCCTTGATAATCCAATTGCTGATAGTTCGCTGGGTACTATCATAATTCACCCCCACTTTGTACAATCGCTTGCCATCGGCAGAATATGGAATGAGAAAACCCTTGTCATCTATCTGCTTCAAGGCCTCCTCGGCAGAGCCATCGTATTTCAGTTCGAACACATAGATGGCTGCAGGCAGATGGAGCACGGCATCAGCCCTGCCTATAGCACTATCCTCCTCCACCTTGATAAGAGCACCCATCAGGTTGAATATCAGATAGAAGACAGTGTGGAAATCACGCTCATTCTTGTTACTCAGACGATTCGAGATACTGGATAGATATGCCTTCAAACGAACCATTGCCTGTTCAATTTCTCCTTCATAAACCAGTTCTACGAACTCATTCACCAGTCCGTTATTATCTACGGAAACCGGCGAAAGATAATTGGGCGCAAGACTCTTCAGCATACCAATCTTCACCTCCTGGTTAGGATAACCCAACTTATAACTCTTGGTGAACGGCTTGTATTGTTTGATGGTGAGATAACCACTCTGATAAAGCAATGGCAAGACTGAGGTCATCTGTTCTGGTGACACATCGAAATCGTCCACACTCACGCTCTTCTGCTCGATATCAGTCACGTTAACATGATATTTCTGCAAACTCTTGATGAGATAGCTTGGCGTACCTGAACCAAACCAATAGGCATCAATCTTCTGACCAGACAACGCTCTTATCAGGCTGAACGGATTGAACACATCCTCAGAATGCTCGCTGAAATGATAACCGTCATAATATTGGCGCAATTCATCCAGACATTCCTCATAAGATACACCTAAGGACTCACCCAAAGCCTCTACATCAGGCTTCAGAGATGTGACAAGCTCGTCCTTACTGATGCCACAGATAGCAGAGTACTGGTCAAGCATGCTGATATTGTCGAGGTTATTCAACTCGCTGAAGATACTGAGCTGGGAGAACTTGGTAATGCCCGTAATGAAGCAGAACTCAAGATATGGGTCGAGCATTTTCAAAGGACTGTAGAAATTCTGCATGATACGACGCAACTGACTAAGATTATCCTTCTCATGCACAACATCCAGCAATGGGGCATCATATTCATCTATAATAACAACGACTTTTTCACCCGTCTGCTCGCAAGCCTTCTTTACCAGGTCTTTCAATCTGAGATTGGCATCTTCCTGATGCGACTTGTATCCCCAGATTATTTCCTTCTCTTCAAGCATATCAGCCAGATATCTTTCCAGTCGCTCTCCATCAAAGTGCTTGGCACCGCTCATATCGAAATGCAGTACAGGATGCTTCACCCAATCCTTCTCATAATCAGCAATGGCCAATCCTTCGAAAAGTTCCTTTCTCCCCTCGAAATAGGCTTGCAAAGTAGAGGCAAAAAGCGATTTTCCAAACCGCCGAGGGCGACTTAGAAAGATATACTTCATTCCTTTCTTCCTGAAATCTGCGATGTATTTCGTCTTATCCACATAGAGGTATCCTTCCTCACGAATCACGTCGAAAGTCTGTATCCCCACAGGATATTTATTCACTATTTCTGCCATAATCTTACCCACTTTACGTTTTGCGCTGCTAAATTACAAAGAAAATCTGAATATACCAAGTTTTCACTCTTTTTTTCTGCTACATTCACTATGCGATTAAAGACATGTATATAGAAGAGTTGATAAAATTCTGCCCACAGTCAGGAAAGTCAACGTGAATTATAAATAAGTTTTAACCGAGTCAACTCGTCTTACAAATAAAACTAAAAGTGGTCAACTAAAATCGTTAAACCACAGAGGGAGATAAACCTCTGCATCAGCATGACTGCTACTGTTGACGATATAATCGTAAGCTTTCTGTTGCCTGTTATATGTTGCCCTCAAAACAAACCATTGTTTTGAGGGATCGGGTGTATGTTTCAAGTATGACATAGGCTTTATGCTTTACAAACTATGAAAATGATCTATCAGCTTACGGCGATAAACGCGGCTCACCTTCACATAATCTATCGCATCAAACGGAGGATAGAAATGGCAGACATTATCTACCACCTCTATCAGATAATCCATATTGATGATGAACTTCTGATTGATCTGCACAAACTGATCGCTCAAATCGAGCAGAGCCTCGCTCTTGAGATTACGCTTCAGACGGATGGTCTTCTTGCTTCCGGCAACCACCACCTCCCAACAGCGCTGCTCATGATTGTACTGGAAGAGTCCGATATCGCGCTTGTCTATCAGCTTGAAATCCAAAGTGTTGGTATAGAACAGGAACCTAGAACTCTGCTTGCGGAGATTGTTGTTCTCGTCCGGATGAAGCACAAAGACGTCTTCATGGGTTAGACGATGCATGATGGTTGCCAACTCTGCATCTTCGATAGGCTTGAGCAACACATCAAAAGCCTTCTTGCGGAATGCAGGCAAGATATATTCATCATACGCCGTATACATCACGACACGACATTTGCCGTGGGTCTGACTGCTCATCTTCTCCAGAAAATCAAGACCGGACAGGTCGGGCAACTGTACGTCGAGGAAGAGGACATCGGGCTGGACCTGACCGACTAGAGCCAATCCATCCATGCCATTGAGGGCGATGCCCCCAATCTCCACCTCATCGAAATCACCGAGACGCTCTGCCAAATCCTGGGCAGCTTGCTTATTATCATCAACTATGACTGCTAACATAATCTGACTATTTTTTAGTATTTTATATTTATAGGTACAAAGAAGGTACACTGACATCCCAAGATTTTTCCATCAGCATCTACCTTGTTATGCATCTGGAAAATTATCTTGTTCTTATTGCGTTCGTTCACGATGGCAATGGTCTGGCGGATGATGTTGAGTCCGGTACGATGCTGAAATGCCATTCTGGTAGCATCAAACCCAGGTCCATTGTCCTCTACCGTGATACGGACACCCTCTTTCTGTCCCTTTTGTACCTGTATCGTGAGGCGTTTCTCGCCTTCCCATCCCTTCAGGCCATGCACAAAGGCATTCTCTGCCAGAATCTGCACAAACATGGACGGTATCATCACCTTGTCCAGGTCGATGGTTTCGTCTATCTGGACGTCAAACTTGAAGCCATCTTCTATCAGTTTGCTCTCTACCAGCACATATTGTCTTACGAATTCCAGCTCCTTCCTGAGAGACGTCTGCATCTGGAGCGACATGTCCAGGTTGGCCCGAATAAGCTTGGTCAATTCCAGCAATTCGTTTGCCTCCTCCTTATCAGATTTCACTATCTTGTTGTTCAGGACATTGAAGACGAAATGAGGCGAGATACGGTTGCGGGCATTATTCAGCTTCAGGTTCATGATATTGAGCTTAGCCGCCTCCTGTTTTCTGCGATAACGAACCACAAACAAGGCTGCAGAAAGAATCAGAACCAAGAGAATGCCCACAATCAGATAGATAAAACTTCTAGCCTGCTGGATCTCCACATTCTTATGTTCTATTGCTATGCGATGATGCAGCTGCAGGGTGTCCTGGGCAAAACGCTGCATGATATCAACGGAGCGCATATGGGTTCGATTGTGTGCCAGGGAATCCTGCATCAGGTCATCTGCCTTCATAATATGATAAGCCTGGCGATAGTCGCCCCTAGCCTCATAATATTCTCCCAGATACTGATGACGAATCTGGCGCAACGAGAAGTCCATCTGGTCATCCGATTTCTCTACTGCCAGTATCCGGCTCACGGCACTCCAATCTTTTTTCTTTACTGCCAGTCCGATACGGATGGTATTGCAATAGTAGATGGCACTCTCATCGGCATTCTTACGCATGTAATTCTCGGCTTCATCCAGATACTTCTCTGACAAGTCCAACTGATTGAGATTCAGATAGACATCTGCCAGATTGAGCTTGCAGAGATACATACTGAAGGTTTCATGCTTATCGTGTTTTTCCAGCAGTTTCATCAACATCAGAAATTTCTTCAGAGAAGTATGGTAATCCTTGGTATAGTAATAATAATTACCATAATTGTTCAGGAAATAAGCCTGCAGGTTGAGCGAGAGATCAGAAAAATACTTCTCGGTCTGCTGATAACATTTCACGGTTGCCTCATAGTCTTCCAGCAGCAGATAGATGCGTCCCAGTCCCATATACAGGGATGCGGTCTGCTCCTTCGGCATTTGGAGAGAATCGGCTATGAACAGCGCCTTTCGATACCAAAGAGCAGCCTGGGGCAAGTTGTTGTCGAAGACATAGGCATCTCCCAGATTGGCACAGACATCCGGCATCAACTTTGGGGAATCGCTGTACCTGAGCAGTTCGTATGCCTTATGATAGAGCGTGATGACATCTTCTCTCTTCTTATGAAAGTTATGATAATTGCCTGCCTGACAATTGTAGGCATAAGCCAGGAGACTGTTTCGGCGAGGAGATTCCGGCTGATGCTCGGCAAAGGCTACGACCGGATTGATGTACAGGGGCATGGAATCCGGCGAAGAAGAAAGCACGAAGAACTTGCCCAGTCTGGACATATATTCATAATAGGTAAGACTATCCGGAGCCTTCTTCATTCCATCATCTATTTTCTGACGGACAAACCGGGGGTTAGCCTCCATCGAATCCTCAATGGAAAGCAAGCTGTTCGTATCGTCCCCGCTTCTGTCATGCTTTTCCTGCTGGCAAGCTATCAACATCCAAGAAACCAAAAACAACCATAATATATGTTTTACTCTCACCATTTAGTATTATCCAGTGTTAGTTTTTAAACTTTTTACAATTGCAAAAATACACATAATTCTTGATTTCACCAAGTTTTTTATGAATTTATGTCGCTGATATAGAATATTTTATTTACCTTTCTTACCATCAAAAGACAACATATACCTGCTTTCATACAACATAAGCACATATCCTGGTAGATAATCCTCATTTTCGTTATCATAGACACATCTTCTATTCCTCTGAGGGAAAGAGGAAGAAAAAAACAGAAAATAAGGAGGAAAGTCAGTTTTTTATTGTATCTTTGCAGCGCATATCAAAACTATTAATTTATGAACAACTACAAGAATATAACAGCAAAGGTTTTGCGAATAGATGAAGAAGAACATAAATTCGTCATCGAAGTAGAAGATAGAATCTATAAAGTAGCACAGATTGACTTCCAGAGAAGGCAACCTATGCCAGAAACCCTCAACTGCCTGATGGTAACCACCCACCTGGGCAAGGTTTTCATTGCCCAGAACATAGAACTCCTCATGAGGCAATATTATAAAGAAGACGATGAGGTAGACTTCAAGATAAAACTGACCATAGGTGACTGCTACCATCTGGAAGATCAATACGGTTTTACGGCCATACTAAAACGAGATACCGTCATCAATGCTGCTCTTACCCCAAGAGTAAGATGCAGGATTACCAAAATCCGCCAGAAACAGATGGAAGTACAACTGGTAGATGTTTTGGGCGCCGAGAAATCAGAATTTTCACTCTCCGACAAGGATTTCTGCGATATCATCGGCAATGAAAGCTGGAATACACCGGAATTCAGAAAACTGATGCTCGGAGATACCCCATCCGACATTTTCGACCTGGAATGCCTGCGCTGGATAAACGGTATTTCCAGCAGTCTGAATCAAGACGAACTACAAGAACAACTACAGAACATCCATGCCCGTTGCCTGGAAGCCCTTGAAAGCGAGAGCCTTCTGCCACGCTGCAAGGAAGCCGAGCGCATCCTGCTGGAACAACGATTCACGGATATCATCGAACTGATATCCTATTATATCCAAGCCATCGAAATCTTGAGAAGCGGAACGGCAGAGGATACCATCAGCCATATACTTTCTACCCTCTCTACTTGCGCCTACATCTATCATCCACGCAAGCAGTTCTGCATCATGCAATGTATCTTCATGCTCGACTTCTCGATGATGGAAAAGCATATCGATACCATCCTTGCTACCCTTCGCAGCCAGGAAGTATACCTATGGAACAGAAAGCCATTCCAGATGCAATGGCTCAAACTGCTGCAGGGATACGTAGACAATATCTATAATCAGACCGACAGACTCTCCAGCGACCTAACCACTAAGGAGACGATGATACAGGTACTCATCATTGAACTGATACTGGGCAGAAATGCCACCCACAAGATTTACGATACTTCACTGAATCAGGCCATTCTCTACCGACTGGTTTCACTGATGAACGTGAGTGATCCAAACAAGACCCTACAGAGAGCTTTTCTCTCACTCTTTACCCAGGCAGAGTTTGATGCTGCCCTGCCTTTCAACAGTGATGATGCCTTCGTACTGTCCAATATGCTCTGCTCGCAGAACAACGATACCGTAGAAAGTTTTGAACCCGCCAAATATGAGAGTGACATGGCTTTGCTTTCTGTCAACGAGCAGGCCATCACCATCCAGCCAAAAGACCTTGACAGGGATAATCTCTACATGCCGCTTTCTGCCCGAATGGGACTCTGGCATGGTCTTTCCATCCGTCTTGACGAAAAGCCACCGGTAAAACTGAGAGGCAAGGTGGGTACTACCATCGAACACTTTAAGGAACTCTGGGAGTATATCAACCACTCTCTCTTCTCCAAAAAACGCAAGACATCCAAGAAACAGAACAGAAAACTCTATATCGACGATGAAACCGTAATCATCGTTACCAAACAGCTGCCCGCACAATACGTCTTCGAATGTAAGGTGGTAGAAGATGGTTGCGAGGGAGAAGGTACACTCGATGTATTGAACGATGTGGTATCTTTCTACCCTGGAGAAATCAATATCCAATCCTTTGAATATCAGGGAATGCCACTCATGCTGCGTGCCTATGTAAAGGACATAAAGAGTGACGGAAGCTATGTCTTTGCCATGCACGACATGATAACGGAATATGAAGACGACGTGAGAGTAAACGACCTTTTCTACAACTCCCGTCTCACCTGTCTGCTGTCTAACCAGGTGCCGGGCGTGCCTCGCATTCCGGCTGTCAGCAGCGAAGGTTTCTCTGTCTCCGTGGCTCCAGCTCCCGGCATGGAACTCAGCGACCTGAAGAAGGGCATGATAGTAGAGGTGGATAACATCACGGAAGGAAGCAACGGTTACCTCTATGCCACCTTCCTGCGGGAATCTCCTGAAAGCAGATTCGGAATTACCGAAGCCTTCCACCAGCTTATGCGCGGCTATGCCAACAACGAGGTATACAACCCTAAGGAAGAAAAAGATGAACTGGAAAATGCCGTCAGCATGAATCCGGTATACGTAGCCGAACTGATGGGAATCATCGATGCCAAGGCAACACTGGAAGAGGACAACATCAAGGCTTACAACTATCTCAACTTCTGCCGTTTACTAGCCATCATGCTGGACAGCAAGGAGCGCGTCAGCTATTACGACAGTCGTCTTACCCTACTGGAACTCCTCAACGACTTTGCTGCACTGGACAAGGTGGATACAAAGAAAATCAATCTTATCGCAGAGACAGAACCGGAACTCTTTGAACGCAATGCCATCCTGCGCCATGACTTCATGCAGCTGCGCATCATCGGCTGCCTGGACAGTGAGGAACATTACGAGGAACTCTATCGCTGGAGCAGCCTGACGGAAGATCCACATCTTCAGCAGCTGGCATCGCTCGTACTCTCCCACAACTTCGTGAAGAAATCGGGACTGCTCACCCAGGCGGTTGATATTCTTGACAAAATCCGTGCGCTGCTGAAGCTGCAGAAGTCTTCTTCCAACAAGAAGAACTATGGCAAGGAAGACTTCCATACCGAATTCAAGACCTCTATCATCTACCCGGAAAATTCCATGCGAGCAGATGTCGAGGCACAGACCATCAAGATCATGCAGGAGATTTGTGCCTTCCTCAATGCCGAAGGCGGTCATCTGTATCTTGGCGTATCAGATATCGGTTACGAAATGGGTCTGGAAGAAGACCTGAAGAATACGCTCTTCAAGGGTTCAAGAGACAAATATGAAACATACGTCAACAACAAAATGGTTTACTATCTCGGACAGGAGGGGGCCCACTATGTGCATACCCACTTTGATGAGGAAGTAAGCAACGCCGTGCTCATCATCGACATCGAACCATGCCCTACCCCAATTTCTGTGGGCTACGAATATTTTGAGCGTATGGGAACTTCAGCACGCAAGGTAAACGAGAACTATAGAGATAAGTTCCTCGCCATCAGAAAGCAATGGGCTGAAGAACATATTCCGCATCTGGCTGTTGCCTCTGCACCGGCTTCAACAGCCGAACCAACTCCACATGAAAAGGAGACAAAGAACAGCAGCCGACTCGTGGAATCGGCTCCTATCACCGACCATATCCAGACCTCGCGTTTCCGAAACAATGTGCTCCACGACTATGAGGAAGGTTATCGTCCGGTCACAGCTGTTATCTGCCTGATGGATACCGATGAATATAAAGTTCTGGATGACGATGACTGGCAAGACTATCGACTGAAGCTCGCCGTTCACGAAGACGAAGAAGAGGGATGGCTCATCCTGGTATACGAGAGCGGCAGGGTATGCAAGGTTTCCATGGCCGAACTGCTGCAGCGGGAACGTGGCAGAGAGTTTAAGCGTTATGCTGGCGAAAAACTCATCTTTGCTTCCATTGCTACAGAAGCCGATGCGGTATGTGTAGGTTTCATCGACGGCAAGTCAAACCGCTATGTAAGATTTGACGACTTGTCAAAGTTCGAACACTCCAAGATGCAAGCTGAGGGTACCCTCCCTATGGATGTACCAAACTCCGGTGTTCACTACGTAGAAGTACTCAACAAGGATCTGGTTCCTATAAACAGAAACATAGGCAGAAAGACCATTGGCTGCATTCTCAAGACTGCTGAAGGCAGGAGATGTATGGAAGTTTTACCCGACTGCAAGATGAAATAAAACATAAAAGTGCAATAAAAAATCAGCAGATATGCATTTTTTTTGTAACTTTGCAGAATAAAGCTAAAAATGTAGTAAATAATTATATTAATAACCTAATGAAAAAAGCAGTTGTGTTAATGGCCTTACTTAGCCAATCCTTAAGCATGATGTATGCTGATGATCAAGCCGGGACAAGGGGTATCGGACAATATCCTGGACGCCCTTCTCAATTTACGGCTCCAAGAATGGTGAAGGACAACACCTATCGGAACATAGCATTGAACCGAATGGTATATACTTCATCCAATGCAGATTTCAACCTTACGGGACATCTCGTAACGGACGGTATCATCACCAGTAAAGCTCCTTCGTTCCTCAGTGTGAAAACCAATGAGGGCGAACTGTCCAACCGTGACAAGGAGAAAATGATTGACGGCAATACGGTTACGAGCCAATATATCAAAGGTGAAAATGCATTTGTAGAGTTTAACTGGGAAGCCATGACGGTGAATCTCAAGAAATTGGAATTTACCGGTGAACTGGCTTTCTATAAGGATAAGGCTTCGCAAGGCTATACCATCCGGGTGATGGGCTCACACAATGGAAAGAAATGGGAAGTCCTGGGAGAAGAAAAGGGTTCTGACCTTCCTGGTGTTGCTACCAAGCAGCAGGTTAGTTCCGACCCTAATAAGTTCCAGGACGTAGTGAAACTCCCACTTAGAAAATTAAATGTTTCCATCCCGCTGAAGAAACCTGGCAACTACGAACATGTACGCATCGAGTTGATTATGCCGGGTGCTGCCTGGTGGCGTATCAAACTCATCGACAACACCACTTCATGGCGTCCGTCCATGCACTTCTCCAGCGTCTGGAAGTCGGGCTTGGCAAATAAAACAGATGCCAAGGCTCAGTGGCTCTATGTAGATTTGGGCACAGAGGCAGACTTCGACCAGGTGAATCTCTTCTGGGTGAACAAGGCTCGCCAGGGCAAGATTCAGGTATCCAATGATGCCAGGAACTGGAGCGATATTGCAACCCTGGGACAGCAAAAAAAGAAAGGGTTGATAGAAAAGGTGGCTTGCAAAGGTCATGGCAGATATGTTAGACTGCAGCTTACCGAACCGGATGCATCCGGACACTATGCCTTATCTGAAATGCAGGTAATGGGTAAGGGTGGCCTGCGTGCAGAAACTGCCAATACGCTGGCTTCAAAGAATGGCAAGCAGATGCTCAATCAGTGGCAGTTGCGCCGAGAAGGAAGTGATGCCTGGATTCAGGCTACGGTGCCTGGTACTGTACTCACCAGCTATATGAATATCGGGGCAGTGCCTGATAACCGCTTCGATGACAACATGCGTCAGATTTCTGAATCGTTCTTCAACTCTGATTTCTGGTATCGTACCACCATCGAACATAAGCCGTCTGCCAACAAGCAGCAGCATACCTATCTCAACTTCGATGGTATCAACTGGAAGGCTGATATATTACTGAACGGCGAAAAGATAGGTAGAATTGATGGTGCCTTTATCCGCTCTCGTATCGACGTAACCAACTTGTTGAAACCAGGTTCCAATAAGTTGGAGGTACATGTCATCAAAAATGCTCACTTTGGCGTTGTGAAGCAGAAAAATCTCCAGAACACTGACCTGAATGGTGGAGAGCTGGGTGCTGACAACCCTACCTTCCACGCTTCTATCGGCTGGGACTGGATAACCAATACACCAGGTCGTGAAATCGGTATATGGAATGATGTCTATCTTACCCATGACAATGGCGTAAGTGTTTCGGATCCTGTGGTTACATCAACCCTGAACTTGCCTGACACCCTGGCATCAATGACCCCATCTGTCTTCCTGCAGAATGCAGATGCCGTGGCTAAGACCGTGAAACTGGCTGGTTATATCGGCAAGATCAAGTTTGAGCAGGAAGTTAGTCTGCAGCCAAACGAGAAGCGTGAGATTTCCTTCGCTCCTACCGACTATCCACAGCTCAAGAATCAGCGCATGAATCTCTGGTGGCCTAACGGTTATGGTTCACCTTATTTATATGATGCCGGTTTCAAGGTATCAGACAAGGCTTCCGGCGAAATGATTTCTGAGGTAACCTATAAGGCAGGTATCCGACAGATGAGCTATGCTGACCTGGAGACACAGACCAAGATCTACATCAATGGCAAGCGACTGAACCCACTGGGCGGTAACTGGGGATTCTCGGAAACCAACCTCAACTATCGTGGACGTGAATATGATGCAGCAGTACGTTATCATAAGGAGATGAACTACAACATGATTCGCGACTGGGTAGGTCAGATTGGCGATGAGGAACTTTATGAAGCATGCGACAAGTATGGTATCATGGTATGGCAGGACTTCTGGCTGGCTAACCCATGGGACGGACCAGATCCTGATGACAACAAGATGTTCCTGGAAAACTCAGCTGATTACATCTCCCGTATCCGCAACCATGCCAGCATCGGAATCTACTGCGGAAGAAACGAGGGATTCCCTCCGGCAGCAATTGACAAGGTATTGAGAGAACAGGTGAAGGATATCCATCCACAGTTGGGATATATTCCTAGCTCAGCCGACCTGGGTGTGAGTGGACATGGTCCTTATCAGATGAAGTCGCCTTCATTCTACTTCGCTAACCAGAGTCATAAATTGCATTCAGAACGAGGTATGCCGAATGTTCCTACCTTCGAATCGTTGAGCAGAATGATGGAACCGGAACATCTGTGGCCACAAAGCGATGCATGGGGACAACATGATTATACATTGAAGGGGGCTCAGGGAGGTGAATCTTTCAACAACATCATGGAAAAGCGTTATGGCAAACCTCAGAGTGCAGAGCAGTTTACCAAGTGGGCACAGTGGCTCAACTATGATGGCTACCGTGCGATGTACGAGTCTTCCCAGCAAGACCGTCTCGGTTTGCTCATCTGGATGAGTCATGCCTGCTGGCCAAGCATGGTATGGTGTACCTATGATTACTACTTTGAGCCAACAGCCGCTTACTTTGGTGTGAAGAAGGCTTGCGAACCATTACATATCCAGTATAACCCAGTGAAGAAGGTTGCCGAGGTGGTTAACTTCGCTGGTGGTGCCAAGAATGGTCTGGTTGCCAAGGCTCAGATCTTTGATATGTACGGAAAGCTGCTCAAGGAAGAAAGCAAGGAAGTGAACGTGGGTGAAGATCAGACCGTAGATGCCGTTAGCGTTAGCGAACCGGATGAGGAAGTTTACTACATCAAATTGAGCCTGGAGCAGAACAGCCAGATGATTTCAGACAACTTCTATGTACAAGGCAAGGAAGAAGACAACCTTCAGGCACTCTCCAAACTCCCTAAGGCAACCGTTGCCATCAGCGGCAAGCGCTTCGTTCAGCAGGGTGAAGAGTGGATTGGAGAAGTAGAGATCCGCAATACTGGCAATGTTCCTGCCCTCCTGATTCGCTTGAACCTGAAAGGTGGCGATGGTGAGCAGATACTGCCTGTCATCTACAGCGACAACTACTTCTGTCTGATGCCGGATGAGTGCAAGATAATCAAGGTATCTTATCGCGATGAGGACGGAAGAGGTCAGGCACCATACGTAGAAATAACCGGTTTCAATAAATAATCATTGAAATCCATTGAATCATAAACAAGACGCTCTGCAAGAGCAAAAGCATGATTATTCTGATGCTTTTGTCTTGCAGAGCGTCTTTTCTTCTACTGCAAAAATAGTTTCTTAGTGAGTTGAGACAATTATCATCTAAAATAGAAAACTCAAATCTACACCACATTGAAATGGATTGCCACGCTGCGCAAAATATTCGCGCTTTCCGGTTGCGGCATTGTCTACAGCAAAGGTATTGTAATTGGTGTCTGTGAGGTTCTTGCCCCATAAGTTCAATTGCAGGATGCCGAAATCGAAGGCAACATGAGCACCCAATACGGCATAAACATCCTGACTATAGGTATTGGCATTATCCCAATAGGTTTTGCCCTGCATGTTTACGTTTGCTCCGAAAACCATGTTACGCAAGAAACTGGAGTTGAAGTTAACACGATAGTCTGCCATGGCACAAAGGGTATGCATCGGAACGTATGGCACACGCTTGTCTTTATAACTAACCGCATTCTCACCTTCACCGTCAGTATATTCATCGAAGACAGCATGAGTATAGCCATAATTCAACATCCAGTCGAGCTGACCATTGGCAAGTTGGCCTCGCAAAGCTGCCTCAATGCCACAGCTATGACTCCTGCCGGCATTCACCATCATTCTACCAAATCCATAGTTGCCTGCCATCACTGAGAGTTGCTGATTTCTTACCTTCATATAGAAGGCACTCAGGTCGAGATGAAGAGCATGATTGAAGAGATTGAGATGAGAACCTACTTCATAATTCCATGAAACCTCTGGCTTGTATGATATCGTCTGGTTCACCTTCTCATAATCCTCGGCAGTATGAGGGACATCGTAATCACCACGCAATGCCTGCTGACGATTGGCATTCAATTCCGTCTGAAGGATATCGCTGAACATCTGAATATTATAGCCACCGGCACGATAACCCTTACTGATATTGGCATAGATATTACTCTGCTGATCATCAATACGATAAGTAATACCAATCTTTGGAAGGAACTGGCTGTAATCATCATTCGTCTTTTCATCCAGAGCACTTCTAAGCGTATAGGTAGCCTTCTGCCCCATCATATTTGCTGTCATTGCCATATAGGCAGACGACTGATAATGAATGCCCGTATGCAAATAATCATATCGCAAGCCCAGTGTTGCCACCAGACGGGAAGTAATATCAAAATTACTCTCATGATAGAAACCGAGATTGGTCTGCGGAGTATGATAAAGTCCAGGAGCACCCATGCTGACACCCATGCTGATGCCTCCAGCCTTCTCAATGGCAGCACTGGCAGCAGCCTTGGCTGCCACTTCCGGCATTCCCTGCGCCATCATTTTCTTAACCATCGAAGCATGAATGGCAGTATACATCTGCTGCTGGATTGCATTGCCAATCGGAGCTGTCATCGCATCATCGAAAAAGACCGGACCGTTGGTCTTCAACCATTGCTTGGAGAAAAAGCCACCTACTGTCCAATGCCAGAAGTCTCCCACTGCCTTGTTGCTCTTCAAGGAGAGTTCCTGGGTAAAGGAATTCTGCAATTGTTCCTGTAGGATATGCATGTAGTCGGCAGAAAGATAATCCTGATCCATCAACATACGGTCCTTGACATACTGATAGCTGGAAACGGAAGTAAAATAATATCTCTTTCCGGTATATCCCAGTTTCAAACCTGTTATCAGGTTATTTCTCAGATACGTTCCTGGGAAAGTAGAAGCAGGAAGGTCTGCCTTCCCCGTCTCTAAATCAAGCTTTCCATAAGGAAATCCATTCTGGTCAACATACTGATAATTAGCAAGAATATCCATCTTCCAACCCGAATCAAAACGGGTCTTGAGAAGCATCTTGCCTCCCGCTTCGTTATATTGATCCGAACGGTCGCCTGTATTGGTATTTCGGAAGAAACCCTTCTGACCCTCATAGAAACCTGCCAGAGAAAGAGCTACATGCTGATTGAACTTCTGATAATGAGCTGCTTCTACATTACGAAAATACTTACTACCATAGCTAAGTCTGATATCTGTACCTTGATAATCGAAGGGATTACGGGAATACATCTTGACCAATCCACCCTCGGTATTCTGACCATAAAGCGTGCCTTGTGGACCACGAAGCACATCTACCCTACTCAACTGGTAATTGTGGAGATTAAAAGCCGACTTACTCATCACCGGAATACCATCGAGATAAAGACCAATAGCAGGACTATTGACACGGCTTCCTATTCCTCTGACATAAACAGAGGAAGAAAGACGGCTACCATAATTTGGCATTACAAAATTAGGAACAAACCGGGAAAGATCACGTAAATCGGATACTCCCATCTTTTTCATCAAAGAGCTACTCAGCGATGTACTGCTGAGTGCCTGCTGTCGGAGACGCAACACCTCCTTTGGCTGTGATACGACCACTACTTCGTCAATATCGAACACCTTGCTGCTGTCCGATAATGCCGTATCAGCTGAAATCGGTAAAGCAATGCCTAAACCAGCCATTGCCATCATCATTTTATAATTCATTTTCTCTTATATTTTTCCGCATGATTCAAATTCGGGTGCAAAGGTACGAAGAATATCGGAAATGAGAAATCCTTATTTATTAGGAACTGGCCAGCACAGAAAAAATGTGAGCCCCTTCTGCTACATAGCATAAATAGTGAGAGCTCCCATCTCCTCTCTCTCAACTTCCTGTTTACATAGAAACATGTTTTCATGTTGTTATCCGTAATAGTAATCGTAATCTTCTTGTTGAAGTTTATTTAAGTCTGATATCATTTATACTTCTATTTTTAGAAAATCTATTCAGGTCCACCCAATTCCAAATACCCGGTACTCTTCCATGGCGACTAAATTGCCAGATGTCGTAATGAGGTTTGCCAGGTAGTACAGGCTCATGATTATAGCTGGCTATCCAAAGATAATAATTATCGAATTCTGGACTCAGATAATCCTTGAAGTAACTCTCGCTACAATATATAATAGGTGTATGTCCATAATAAACCTTGCAAAGTTTGCAGAAAGTTTTTAATAACAGTTGAATCTCTATTTTACTCATTCCCTTTGTACCATCATCCTCTGCATCTATTACGGGGAGCAAGTCTTGCTTATCTTTATCATATACGGAACGGAAATTTTCAAACTGTAAGGCTGCAGGAGCCTTGGAAAGGAAATGATAAGATCCTGCAGGAATGCCACTTTCTCTGGCATTCTTGATATTCGATTCGTACCACGGATCTTGAATGTTTGTTCCTTCTGAAGATTTTATATAGATAAATTGCAAGCGCTTGATTTTACCCAATTCATCCCAATGAATTCTGCCCTGATGACGCGAGATGTCAATTCCATCATAGCTGCCAGAATATTCACCAGTGGTAAGATCGTGGGTAGGCCATTGCTTATCAGATGCTCTCCTTATGAAATAAGATGAAATCATCCGATATGCTTCAAATCCGATAATAAAAGTAAGGACAAGACCGAAGGCTATATAGCATAATAGCTTGCCCATATTATTGTTTTTTCTTTTTCTTCTAACCATGAATTTTACATAATATGTTGCTTCAAGTAACAAAGGTAATGAAAATAAGAGAAATACCAAAAGAAAATACCATAAAACTAATTTCTATTTTATTAAAAGAGCATGATATGATATCTTTTCTTGCTAAATCAGAAGGATACGCCAGGAGCTAATGACTTATATTTAATGTAAACATTTAAACATGTTTGCATGTAAGCATGTCTGTACATCAATATTTATAGCTAAAACTAACTCATCATAGAAGATATAGGAAAGAATGATATTAATGGATATAACACTATTGAAATGAATATCTACAGAACTGTTTACTAAAAACTACGAAACCATTTACTTATATCTACGAAACTGTTTACCAAAATCTACGAAATCATTTACCAATAACTACGAAACCATTGACCTTATCACGGCTAACCTGTTAAGTATCAAATATTTACAAAAGTCATAAGATTATAAAAACATAATTGAAACTTATAAATAAAGAAGAAAATTAAGAAACAGACATAATGCCTTGTAAATCAGTTCTTTACGAAAACAATGTAAACGGTTTCGTAGATTTCGGTTAATCAACTTAAACGAATTAATATCTACGAAACCATTTACCTCAAATTAGTTAACACGTTGAAAATTAGCTAAATACAAACTTAACAAAACTTTTCATGCATGATATTCAACACTATAGTTTATTTAAAAACTACTTTACTATTATATATATAAACATCTGTATATCAACTCATTACATAGTTATAAGTAAATACTTTCGTAGATGAATTTAAGGTTGAGATTCAGGTAACCAAAATACTTCTCAGAATAATTTCCATATTCAAAAGACTTCTACACAGCTCTGATAATAATAGAAAAGCTATCCAAAATCAGTAATATCTACGGAACTGTTTACAAAAAACTACGAAACTGTTTACTTATATCTACGAAACCGTTTACCAACAACTACGAAACTGTTTACATACATCTACGAAACCGTTTACTTGTAATCTACTAATTCACTGGTTTTCATTACATTACAGAATCCCTAATTAAATAATCTAAGTAAATTCTAATTATAAAAATAATTTTTGTTTTAAAAGAATATACCTAAAGTACTGAATATTAAACACTTATAATATTTTCGGTAAATGATTTCGTAGATTATGATAGTTTAAAAAGATTTGGTTAACTATGTTTTGTGCTTTTCGATAATAAAATGTAGGCGATATCTTTTATATCTACGAAACCATTTACGCTAAATTTGTAACTATCATAATACCAAGGAGTTACATATTACTCGTTGATATACTATTTCATAGTTATCGTGATTTTAATTATAAAATTATAATAATGATAATTGCCTTAATATCAGTAAGATAAGCAATGTTAGGTAAATAGTTTCGTAGATATAAGTAGTTAAAAAGCTACTACATCTACGATACTATTTACCTGGATGAATGTAACACATTGATAAACAGCAAGATATATAATATAAATATTTGTCTTTTGATGTCTTACGTTTCTAAAGTTTATATTTTAATTTTCTTAACGTGCTAATAATTAGTAAGTTATATATAATTAGGTAAATGGTTTCGTAGATATAAAAAGAATCGCAGACATGGTATTTAATGTCTGCGACTCTTGGTTGTATGCTCAGCATGAGCTTATTCTAATGGGTGCAAGTCCCTAACAAGCCCTAATAGCGGGAATTGTATAGCCAATCGCAAGGGTGTCCACTGCGAGGTGGAATCTGAAAGAAGCTGGCGG
>NZ_JBQKHJ010000032.1:0-36358 GCF_052118345.1 Prevotella sp. LCP21S3_D2
ATGACATTAATTTTGGCGATTATATAGAAGATATACTCACCCGACTGATGGAGGGGGAGCAAGACTTCATGTCCCTAATCCCATGTAATTATAACTCGAACAAAAAGGTGAGTGTCAAGGCTGCCTAATTGGCAGCTCTGGCAATACCAATTAATAATATGCTTTTTTTGAAAAATTGTTGGATGTGCTAACTGCTGAAAATCAGTAGTTACGTTCTAACGGTGATTTACGCAAGGAAGATCTTCCTTGTTTTGCGAAACAAATGAATGGCTTGGGAAACACGCTCCTGATTTTTGGGAAACACGCTCCTGATTTTGACCTCTTATTCTGCATTTGGAACAGGCAGAATATGCACAAAAACTAAGGGCAAGTACCTGTTTACCAGATACTTGCCCTTTATATAGCTAATTTTCAACACGTTTCGATTATTCTTCGACAGCAGCCTGTGCGGCAGCCAAACGTGCGATAGGCACACGGAATGGAGAGCATGAAGCATAGTTCATGCCAACCTTAGCGCAGAACTTAACTGATGATGGCTCACCACCGTGCTCACCGCAGATACCAGTGCGGAGGTTAGGACGGGTAGCACGACCATTCTCTACTGCCATCTTGATGAGCTGACCAACACCCTCCTGGTCGAGAACCTGGAATGGATCAACCTTCAAGATCTTCTTCTCCATATATGCAGGGAGGAATGAAGCGATGTCGTCACGAGAATAACCGAAGGTCATCTGTGTCAAGTCGTTAGTACCGAATGAGAAGTACTGAGCCTCCTCTGCAATCTGACCTGCAGTAAGGGCAGCACGAGGAATCTCAATCATTGTACCAATCTCGAACTCAACCTCTACGCCGTACTCAGCGAATACTTCCTTAGAAGTAGCGAGGATGATAGCCTTCTGCTGCTTGAGCTCCTGAACAGTACCGATGAGCGGAACCATGATCTCTGGACATGGGTTGAAACCTTCCTTCTTCAACTCGCAAGCTGCACCGAGGATGGCGCGAGTCTGCATAGCTGTAATCTCTGGGAATGTGATACCGAGACGGCAACCACGATGACCGAGCATTGGGTTATTCTCTGCCAGAGAGTTCACACGCTTCTTGATTTCCTCAACGCTTACACCCATCTCCTTAGCCATAGTCTCCTGACCAGCCAAATCGTGTGGTACGAACTCGTGGAGAGGTGGGTCGAGCAAGCGGATGTTCACGTGGCAGCCATCCATAGCCTTCAAGATTCCGTAGAAGTCAGCCTTCTGATATGGGAGGAGCTTGGCAAGAGCCTTCTCGCGACCCTCAACAGAGTCTGCCAGAATCATCTCACGCATCGCAACAATCTTCTGATCATCGAAGAACATGTGCTCTGTACGTGTCAGACCGATACCCTTGGCACCGAATGCACGAGCTACCTCTGCATCGTGTGGAGTATCTGCATTGGTACGGATCTCCATCTTTGTATACTTGTCGCAGAGGTCCATCAGCTCCTTGAAGTCGCCTGAAAGCTCTGCAGCCTTTGTCTCAATCTGTCCTGCATAAACCTGACCAGTAGTACCGTTCAGAGAGATGTAATCACCCTCCTTGTAAACTACTCCCTCAATCTCAACAGTCTTTGACTTGTAGTCAACGTTGATAGAGCCAGCACCAGATACACAGCACTTACCCATACCACGAGCCACAACGGCAGCGTGAGAAGTCATACCACCACGAGCGGTAAGGATACCCTCGGCAGCTGACATACCAGCGAGGTCTTCAGGAGAAGTCTCGATACGAACCATGATCACCTTCTTGCCGTCCTCATGCCACTCCTGAGCATCGTCTGCATGGAATACGATCTGACCGCAGGCAGCACCTGGAGATGCAGGGAGGCCCTGTGTGATGACCTTAGCCTTAGAGAGAGCCAGCTTATCGAATACCGGGTGCAAAAGCTCATCGAGCTTCTGAGGCTCACAGCGGAGGATAGCAGTCTTCTCGTCAATCATACCCTCGTGGAGGAGATCCATGGCAATCTTCACCATAGCGGTACCTGTACGCTTACCGTTACGTGTCTGGAGGAACCAGAGCTTACCTTCCTGTACGGTGAACTCCATGTCCTGCATATCGTGATAGTGGTGCTCCAGCTTATCCTGGAGAGCGTCGAGCTCCTTGTAAAGCTCAGGCATAGCCTCTTCCATAGAAGGATACTTAGCAATGCGCTCCTCCTCAGAGATACCGGCACGCTCAGCCCAGCGCTGAGAACCAATCTTTGTAATCTGCTGTGGAGTACGGATACCGGCTACCACGTCCTCACCCTGTGCATTGATGAGATACTCACCGTTGAAGAGGTTCTCACCATTACCAGCGTCACGTGAGAAGCAAACACCTGTAGCAGATGTATCGCCCATGTTACCGAATACCATCGCCATGACAGATACGGCAGTACCCCACTCGTCAGGAATACCTTCCATCTTGCGGTAGAGGATAGCGCGCTCGTTCATCCAAGAACGGAACACAGCGCAGATAGCGCCCCAGAGCTGATCGATAGGATTGGTAGGGAAATCCTGACCGGTCTGCTCCTTGATAGCCGCCTTGAAGAGTTCAACGAGCTTCTTGAGCGACTCTACAGAGAGATCCTTGTCAAGAGTAACGCCCTGCTCTTCCTTCACCTTTTCGATGATAGCCTCGAATGGGTCGATATCTTCCTTGTTAACAGGCTTCAATCCCATAACAACGTCACCGTACATCTGTACGAAACGGCGATATGAATCGTATACGAAATGAGGATTACCGGTCTTCTTGACCAATCCCTCAGCAACTTCGTCATTCAAACCGAGGTTGAGGATAGTATCCATCATACCTGGCATAGAAGCGCGTGCACCAGAACGCACGGAAACGAGGAGAGGGTTCTCAACAGAACCGAACTTGCTGTTCATCAAAGCCTCTGTATGAGCCACAGCAGCCATTACTTCATCCTGAAGAAGTTCCTTGATTTTTTCCTCACCTACCTCATAGTATTCATTGCATGTGTCTGTTGTGATAGTGAAACCTGGAGGAACAGGTACACCAATAAGATTCATCTCAGCGAGGTTAGCACCCTTACCGCCAAGCACTTCACGCATCTTCGCATTTCCTTCGGCCTTTCCATTACCGAATGTATAAACTCTTTTTTCGTTCATATTTTTATAGGTTCAAAAATATTATATTATTCTAGCTATTATCAATTCTTTGTTGATGATGCAAATATACGACATTATTTTGAAACCACCAAACTTTTATAATCTTTTTTGCTATCCCGAGATTACATTTTAAACTGTTGTCGCACACACGGGGATTTTTTTAACAATCCACCACAAGGAAGCGGAAAAAGTAACAAAAATGTAAGATGGAAAAGTGAAGCCAGGAGGATGAAAATGCGATACGAGGGGGATGAAAATGCGTGGCGATGCAGGGATGGCAACGTCGGGACGCAGAAGAGATTACGTCGCCACGCAGTTGGCGCTACGTCGGGACGCAGTTTAAAGGTAAAAGGGTAAAAAGGGTAAAAAGGTAAAAAAGAATTTTAAAGGTAAAAGGATTGTGAGACGATAACAAAAGTTACAAAAGTAACAGGTAACTTCTGATATAAAAATGTGAATGTGAATGTGAATTTGAAATGTAAGCGAATAAAAAAGGGAATCATGTAATGATATAAGAATAAGATATTCCTTTATATTAAGGTACGCGCGAACATAAAAATAAATATATATATTACAATAAATATATACTATCCACTCATTTTCTTCACTTACATTTCAAATTCACATTCACATTCACATTTTCACCCCTTTACAACCACAAAATATTACCTGTTACTTTTGTTACCGCCCCACAATCTTTTTACTTTTTTACCTTTTTACTTTTTTACCTTTAAACGCCTTTTACTTTTAAACGCAAATAATTCGGGACAACTCTTTCATTTCTCGCAAAAATGTATTAACTTTGCACCCATAAAAAACAAATTAGAATTATGGCAAGAAAACGTAAACCATTACCTCTTTTGGAGAACATCACCATCGAGGCTGTTGCAGCCGAGGGTAAGTGCATCACACGAGTAGACGAACAGGTCATCTTCGTTCCGTTCTGTGTGCCAGGTGATGTGGTAGATTTGCAGGTAGTCAAGAAGAAACATAAGTACTGCGAGGCGAAGGTGGTTCGCTTCATCAAAAAAAGCGACATCCGTCAGGAGCCTATGTGCGAACACTTCGGCATCTGCGGCGGTTGCAAATGGCAGAACCTGCCTTACGAGGAGCAGATCAAGGCGAAGCAGAAGCAGGTGGAAGACCAGCTTACCCGCATCGGCAAGATTGAACTCCCTGAGTTCCGCCCTATCATGGGCAGCGTGAAGACCCAGGAGTATCGCAACAAGATTGAGTTCGGATGCAGCAACAAGCGCTGGTTCACCGCAGAGGAACTCTCACAACTTCCTCAGAAAGAGGACGATACCGTCTCATCACTCAAGGAACGCCACGCCCAGAACGCCATCGGTTTCCATATCACCGGAGCCTTCGACAAGATTTATCCTATCAGGAAGTGCTGGCTGATGGACGACCTCTGCAACGAAATCCGCAACTTCGTCTTCGAATATGCTGATTCTCACGACTATACCTTCTACGATCTCCGTGAGCAGCACGGTTTGCTCCGCAACATGATGATCCGCAATTCGAACACCGGCGAGTGGATGCTCGTATTCCAGTTCCACTATGATGAGGAGGGAGATGAGCAGAAGGCATTGGAGCTGATGCAGCAGGTGGCAGATAAGTTCCCTCAGATTACATCACTCATGTACGTGGACAACCAAAAGGGCAACGATACCATCAACGACCTGGAACTCAGCCTCTTCAAGGGTAACGACCATATCTTCGAACTGATGGAGGACCTGAAGTTCAAGGTAGGTCCGAAGAGTTTCTACCAGACCAATACCGAGCAGACTTACCACCTCTACTGTGTGGCACGCGAGTTTGCCAACCTTACCGGAGATGAGCTAGTTTACGACCTTTATACCGGCACCGGAACCATCGCCAACTTCGTGGCTCACAAGGCAAAGAAGGTCATCGGTATCGAGTACGTGCCAGAAGCTATCGAGGATGCCAAGGTGAATTCCCAGGTGAACAACATCGAGAACACCCTCTTCTATGCAGGCGACATGAAGGACATCCTGACCAATGATTTCATCGCCCAGCACGGTCGCCCGGACGTCATCATCACCGACCCGCCACGTGCCGGAATGCACCCAGACGTAATAAACGTCATCCTGAACGCAGCGCCAAAGCGCATCGTATACGTAAGCTGCAATCCAGCTACCCAGGCACGCGACCTGCAGCTGATGGACGACCACTACAAAGTGGCTGCTGTTCAGCCGGTTGACATGTTCCCTCATACTCCTCACGTAGAGAACGTTGTATTGCTCGAGAAGCGCAGCGATGCTGAAATCAAGCAGAAGAAGAAGGAGCGCAAGGAACGTGAAAAGGCGATAGCAGAAGCCAAGGCTGCCAAGGAGGCAGAAAAGCTTGCTCTCCAGGCTGCACAGGCTGAAGACCTGACAGAAGAGGAACTCGCAGCAAAGCAATAAACTAATTCAAGTTTCGCAAGTGAGGGAATTGATTGAAGTTAATGAAGTTATCACTCCCTACGGCCGTTCGGGAAGTTAAGAGACAATAGTCTTCTGGCGTAAACTCAGAACATTTGTCCCTCTAACTTCTCCTTACTTCCTAACTTCCCTTAACTTCCCCACATGCGGAAGTTCTGTAAACCTAGAAAACAAAATAGAAATATGATGAAAAAAGGTATCATCCTGGCGCTCATGGCTTTGACTGCGGTCTCTGCCAGCGCCCAAAAGAAGCAGACCATCGAATTGCCTTCATGGTTGAGCAACGTAAAATTGTCGGGGTATGGAATGACCCAGTATCAGTACAGCGGACAGAAAGATGCTGAATCCAACTCATTCAACATCCGTATGGCTCGTATCGCTCTCGAAGGTCGCATAGCTGGCGACTTCTACTGGAAGACTCAGATTCAGTTCAACGGCAACACCTCCAACCTGGGGTCAAGCCCGAGAATGGTGGATTTGTTTGCTGAATGGCAGAAGTACGACTATTTCAAGGTGAAGATTGGTCAGTTCAAGAACCCATTCACCTTTGAGAATCCGATGCACCCTATCGACCAGGGCTTCATGGGATATTCCCAGAACGTGAGCAAGCTGGCAGGTTTCAGTGACCGTGCCGGAGAGCATGCTTCCAACGGTCGTGACATCGGTCTTCAGTTCCAGGGCGATTTCCTCAAGACTGCCAACGGCAGAAACCTGCTGCACTATCAGATTGGCGTATTCAACGGACAGGGCATCAACACCAAGGACGTTGACCAGCAGAAGAATGTGATTGGCGGTGTATGGCTGATGCCAGTAAGCGGCATGCGCATCGGTGCCTTCGGATGGACCGGTTCTTATGCAAGAAAGGGAACATGGACCGACGAGCATGATGCCTCCTATACTGCCGACATTCAGAAACGCTCTGGCGTTCGCAAGCTCAGCCAAAACCGCTATGCCTTCTCATTCGAATACAAGCAGGATGGCTGGACCGTTCGCTCCGAATATATCCACTCCACAGGAAAGGCATTCGCAAAGAGCATCACCAATTTCAACGATGCCAACGCCAAAGACTGCAATCTTAATGAAAAGATTGGCGATAAGGCACAGGGTGTTTACGGATTGGTTATCGCTCCATTGGCTCAGCTGCCAAAGAACAGCCGAATCGACATCAAGGCACGTTACGACATGTATCAGCCTAACGGCAAGAGCAACATGCAGAGAACCCAGTATGAGGCTGGTTTGAACTTCCACATCGGCAAGCGAATCTCTATCCTTACCGAGTATGCGCTTATCAACGACAAGACACTCGCGAAGCATAATTACTCCATGGCAGATGCAGAAGTCTGCTTCCGCTTCTAACATGCCTTGTTTCTAACACGCCCTTAAAGGGCGAAAGCTCCTAGCCCTGGGTATTAAGGATATATATACAAAAGACGCCCTGCAAGGGCAAAAGCTTTCTGATATCTTTAAAGCTTTTGCCCTTTCAGGGCGGTATTGTTGATTGCGGTTTTTAACCCAGGGCGTTGCCCCGGGCTAGGAGCTTCTGCCCTTTACCTTTCCCTTCGGCCGGTGACCGTTGGTTCAGGGCGTGTGAGGACAAACCCTTTCTGGGCGTGTGGGAGCAAACTTTTCTAGAAAGAATAAGAGAAGCCGATAGACATGAATTCCTTGAACTGCCAGTAGCTCTGATCGTCCTTGCGCTTGGCACCATCATCAAATCTCGGATAGAGGAAGATGTTGGTGGAGATGTAACGGTTGAACTGGAAGGTAATCGTATTCTCCCACTCTATTTCCGCACGCTTGTAGGTGGTATATCCCCACAATCGGGTCTTCCATTTGATGTTCTGCGCTATCTGCCAGGACAGGTCAAACGTACATTCCGAACCGTAATCCACCAAACCGTGCTTGCCCTCGTCCAAACCATATCTTGTAGCCAACGACCCACGGCCCACATACTTCCAGTTGACCGCCAGAGGAGCCAGATGGGCACTACCCTTCAGCCTGTGCTTGAACCAATCAACCGAATAATCCATACCGACAGAGAGGTTCAGATTGAATGGAGAGAAGAAATCGGAATAAACCATCTTGTCATTACTCTTCAATCCATGGGCAAACTGCGTCTGAGCCACCATCTGCAAGGTATAATACCATCGCTTGGTAGCCTGAAGACCCAACTTGCTGGTATATCGTATCAAGTCGTCGGAAGTCTTGAGAGAACGCAGGGAGTCGCCCTTGGAAGTCTGATAACCCAGTCGCAGCTCCAGCTTGTTGTCCCACTTCACCTTCTGCTTGTTGTTGTAATTTGCCTGCATGGTGATGCGTCCCAGCATCGAATAGTTGCTCTCACCACCCTTGTACCAGTTGCTAGAAACATAATTCTGCAGGAACTGGAGGTAATAATCACCGTTGATGGTCCAGAAGTTAGGACGGGTGATGACCAGATCCATCGGAGCCGACTCTATCTCTATCGCCTTCGGAGCCACCTGCTCAACGAGGTCAGGATGGTTTTTCTTCGGTTTGGAAGGCGCATCGAGCGGTGCCCCCACCTTTCTGAGTCGGGATTCCGTAGCCCTTACCAGGTCGGGACGTCTGAGATAGATATCCATCAGGGCAGCATCCAGCTCCGTCTCGAGCGAATCCCCCACTTCACCCTTTGGCGAGATGCGCAGCAGATGATTGGCAGGAGAATGATAGAAAGTGAGCGGAGTAAAGAGCAGGCCGAAACGGCTGTCATCGGCTTTCAACCTGACTGAATCCAGCCGACTGCCATATACTGAGAGAGAATCAGCATAGTCTTTCAACAGCCGATTATCCTTAGCTTCAAGAGTCTCCTTAGGTGCATTTTTCCTGTGCGAACGCTGCGCATCGGCAGGCGCCAGACAAGCCACCCAAGCTAAAACGAGTAATCCAAATTTTATTTTCATACCTTGATATAACATAATTTGGCCACAAAGGTAACAAAATAATTCTAAATTCAGAGCCATTCTTTACAAATATTTTGGCTAATTCATAATTTTATAGTAACTTTGCACCCAAAATTATTCTAATTTAAATTATAAATATCGTGGCTGAAACAAAGTACATCTTCGTTACTGGTGGTGTGGTTTCTTCTTTGGGTAAAGGAATCATATCTTCATCCATCGGTAAACTTCTTCAAGCAAGAGGTTACAACATTACTATCCAAAAGTTTGACCCATACATCAACATCGACCCGGGTACACTGAACCCGTACGAGCATGGTGAGTGCTACGTAACGGTAGATGGTATGGAGACCGACCTGGACCTCGGACACTACGAGCGATTCACCGGCATTCAGACTACAAAAGCGAATTCTCTCACCACAGGTCGTATCTATAAGGCAGTCATTGACAAGGAACGTCGTGGCGACTATCTCGGCAAGACCATCCAGGTGGTGCCTCACATCACCGACGAGATCAAGCGCAACGTGAAGCTGCTCGGCAAGAAGTATCACTATGACTTCGTGATTACCGAGATTGGCGGAACCATCGGCGACATCGAGAGTGCCCCATACATGGAAGCTATCCGACAGCTGAAATGGGAACTGGGCAAGAACGCCGTCAATGTTCACCTCACCTATGTGCCTTATCTGAAGGCAGCAGGCGAGTTGAAGACAAAGCCTACCCAGCACTCCGTGAAGGAACTGCAGAGTGTAGGTATTCAGCCAGATGTTCTGATTCTCCGCACCGAGAAGCATCTCGAAGAGGGAATCCTGAAGAAGGTGGCAAGCTTCTGTAACGTAGACATCGACTGCGTAATCCAGAGCGAAGACCTTCCTAGCATCTACGAGGTACCTGTCAACATGCAGAACCAGGGCCTCGACACCGCCATCCTCCGCAAGATGGGAGAGCCTATCGGCGAGAAGCCTGCACTGGGTCCATGGAAAACTTTCCTCGACCGCAGAAACAAGGCTACAGAGGTGGTGAACATCGGTCTCGTTGGAAAGTACGACCTGCAGGATGCCTACAAGAGCATCCGCGAGAGCCTCTCGCATGCCGGCACCTACAACGACCACAAGGTGAAGATTACATTCATCAACTCAGAACATCTCACGGAAGAGAATGTGGCTGAGCAGCTGAAGGGTCAGGACGGCATCGTCATCTGTCCAGGATTCGGCCAGCGCGGCATCGAGGGCAAGATCATCGCTGCCCACTATACCCGCACCCACGACATCCCTACCTTCGGCATCTGCCTGGGTATGCAGATGATCGTCATCGAATTCGCCCGCAACGTATTGGGCTACAAGGATGCCAACTCCCGCGAGATGGATGAGAAGACTCCACATAATGTCATCGACATCATGGAGGAGCAGAAGAACATATCAAACATGGGTGGAACCATGCGACTCGGCGCCTACGAGTGCGTACTGAGACAAGGCAGTCGCGTGTTCAACATCTATAAGAAGGAGCATATCCAGGAGCGCCATCGCCACCGCTATGAGTTCAACAACAATTTCCTGAAGGAATACGAGAAGCATGGCATGAAGTGCGTGGGCCGCAATCCGGAGAGCGACCTGGTAGAAGTAGTGGAAATCCCAGGCTTGAAATGGTACATCGGAACACAGTATCATCCAGAGTACCAGAGCACGGTATTGAAGCCACACCCATTGTTTGTTGACTTTGTAAAGACAGCCATCGCTAACAAGAAATAGCGGCAGGCTGGCTTCAGGCAGCAGAATGGCACAGCATTTGCTGTCTTCTCAGAGAAAATAAAACAATAAAAATAATAATGAATAAGAACAACATTATCGGTTTCCTCCTGATTGCCGTAGTGCTGATTGGCTTTAGCTGGTACAACCAGCCTTCAGCCGAAGAACAGAGAGCGGCATTCGTTCAGGACTCCATCGCCAAGGCTAAACATGCCGAGATGGAAAAGGCCAGCAAGGCTGCCGCTGTTAAGCGCCAGGCTGATGCGAAGGCTCAGATTGAGGCAGACTCTACCGCCCTATTCTATTCGGCTTTGAAGGGTCAGGCTCAGAAAGTAGTTTTGAAGAATGAGAAGGTTGAGTTGACGCTCAATACCAAGGGTGGTACTGTCGAGAAGGCAGTCATCAAGGGATACGTGGGTCACAACCTCAAGGTGAAAGACGGTTCTGCCGACCAGAAGGACGTTACCCTCTTCGACGGCAACGACCAGAGCCTCAAGTTCATGCTCGAGGCGAAGGAGGCCAACATCATCACCAGCGATCTCTACTTCACTCCATCCAACGTGACCGACAAGTCTGTCACCATGACTGCAGAGGCTGCCCCAGGCAAGACCCTCAGCATGACCTATACCCTCGGCGATGACTACATGCTCCACATGAGTCTGCAGACAGAAGGTATGGCAGGACTGTTCTCACCTAACTGCAACAAGATGAGCATCGACTGGAGCGACAAGGCACGCCAGCAGGAGCGTGGCTTCATGTTCGAGAACCGCTACACTACCCTCACCTATCATGAGGCAGAGGGCGGCACCGACCACCTGAACGAGGGCAGCGAGAAAATCGACGAGAAGATTGAAGAGACTATCGACTGGGTATCTTTCAAGAACCAGTTCTTCTCAGCTATTATGGTAGCTAAGGACAACTTCGACAAGGATGCCTTCATGACCTCTATCCCTCAGGAAAAGGGTTCGGGCTACCTGAAGCAGTTCCAGGCTAAAATGAAGACTGCCTTCGACCCAACCGGCAAGAAGGCATCTGAGTTTGAGTTCTATTTCGGTCCTAACGACTTCCAGATTCTGAAGAATACAGAGAAGGAGAGCACCTTCGGCAAGGACCTGGAGTTCCAGAAGCTCGTTTATCTGGGATGGCCTATCATCCGCTGGATCAACCGTTTCTTCACACTCTACGTGTTCGACTGGTTGAGCAATGTATTCCCAATGGGTATCGTATTGATTCTCATCACATTGCTCCTCAAGCTCATCACCTACCCTATGGTGAAGAAGAGCTATATGAGTTCTGCCAAGATGCGTGTGCTGAAGCCAAAGCTCGAGGCAGCTACCGCTCAGTACAACAAGCCTGAGGACCAGATGCAAAAGCAGCAGGCGATGATGGCAGAATATGCCAAGTATGGTGTTAGTCCACTGTCTGGTTGCTTGCCAATGCTGATTCAGATGCCGGTTTGGGTTGCGATGTTCAACTTCGTGCCTAATGCCATCCAGCTTCGTGGTGAGAAGTTCTTGTGGATGAGCGACTTGAGCACCTTCGACCCAATCATCGAGTGGAACACCAACATCTGGTTGATTGGCGACCACTTGAGTTTGACCTGTATTCTCTTCTGCGTAGCCAACCTGTTGTACTCATGGATGACGATGCGCCAGCAGCGTGACCAGATGGTAGGTCAGCAGGCAGAGCAGATGAAGATGATGCAGTGGATGATGTATCTCATGCCATTGATGTTCTTCTTCATGTTCAATGACTACTCAGCAGGTTTGAACTTCTACTACTTCATCTCCTTGTTCTTCAGTGCCGCAATCATGTGGACCTTGCGCAAGACCACCAACGACGAGAAGCTCCTCGCCATCCTGGAGAAGCGCTATCAGGAGAACAAGAACAACCCTAAGAAGGCAAGCGGCCTTATGGCAAGAATGCAGGCCCTCCAGGAATTGCAGCGCCAGCAGCAGGAAGAGATGATGCGTAAGCAGGCAGAACTGAACGAGAAAAAGAATAATCTCGGAAAATAAAGTTTTCTAGATAAAAATGAAAGCGTAATGATTACCCAAAAAGGTGTTCGTTACGCTTTTTTAATAGCTACATCATGCATAAGCCTCATCCTTCAAATATAATCAAAGGATATGTTATGAGACAAGTATTCACATTTCTAAAAGCTAATGGATATATTAATAAATAGGAGGAACATAATATGGGATTATTAAAATATAAAGGTTATACGGGTAGCGTAGATTATAGTGAGGAGGACAATTGCTTATATGGCAAAGTTCTCGGAATGAGCAAGGATATGATTACCTACGAAGGTCAAGATGTCAATGAACTACGAAGGGATTTTGAAGGCGCAATAGATGACTATCTGGCTTTATGTAAAGCCAATGGCAAGGCACCTCGTGCACCTTATAGTGGCAACTTGAATATCCGCATTACTCCTGAAATTCATAGCCGTATTGCAATGATGGCGATGCAAGCAGGAACAACAATCAATGGTTTTATTCGTGACACACTAGCTAATGTTACAGGAGTTACTCCAGTCACAAACGCATAACATTACCCCCGAAAAGGTATAATTTGTTAAATGATATTATAAATTATACCTTTTCGGGGGTATTTTCATTTTTTATTCGTATATTTGTCCCCGAAAGGGTATAAAACAAATAAAATATGAGCAATACATTATCATCATACGTCAAGGAAATGCGCAAGCAATTCGGATTGACCCAAATAGATTTGGCTGCGAAATCAGGCGTAGGCCTCCGATTCGTAAGAGAACTGGAACAGGGAAAGGAAACATTGCGACTGGACAAAGTTAACCAGGTTCTCCTCCTCTTCGGCCAGGAAATCGGCCCCGTTCCTATCAGAAAAGAATAAAAACTGAACTTTATGAAACAAGGAAAGATTTATCTCTACAACCAATACGTAGGCCTGCTGACGGAAGACGAAACGGGTTTCACCTTTGCCTACGATGCTGATTATCTGGCATCGGATGGTGCAGAAGCCGTGAGCCTCACACTCCCGTTATCAAACGAGCCCTACCACGATACCGTACTGTTTCCCTTCTTCGATGGGTTAATCCCCGAAGGATGGCTCCTGAATATCGCAGAAAGCAGTTGGAAAATCAACCAGCGGGATAGAATGTCGCTCCTCCTTGCCTGCTGCAAGGATTGCATCGGAGCCGTCAGCGTCATCCCGGTTGAAGAATCTCATGCAGAAAGAACCAACAATTCACCTGCAGAAGGAACTTCACTTACAGAAGGAACTTCACTTGCAGAAGAAACTTCACTTGCAGAAGAAACTTCACCTGCAGAAGGAACAAATACTTCCCCCAAAAACTAGAAAGGAGAAAGAAATATGGAAAAATGTCTATATTGCTATAAACCGCTCAAGCCAGGTCAAATAGATTACCACCCTGCTTGCGCCAAGAAACTCTTCGGTACCAAGGAAGCCCCTGTCCTACCCTATATAAGAAAGGAAATCGGCGACCTGGCAAGGCAGGTAGTGCGTGCCCAGACCACCCTCACCGGTGTGCAGGCGAAACTCTCGCTCGATGTGAACCCAGGCGGAAAGAACGAACCATCCCGATTTACCATCGTAGGCCTCTGGGGAAAATACATCCTCAAGCCCCAGACCGACCGCTATCGCTGTCTTCCGGAAATAGAAGATCTCACAATGCACCTCGCCGAAGCCGCCAAAATCGCCGTGGTTCCCCATGGTCTGATTCGCTTTGCCGATGGCGAACTCTGTTATATCACCCGGAGAATAGACCGACTGGATGATGGCACCAAAGTACCCATGGAAGATATGTGCCAGCTATCCGAGCGCCTTACCGAATACAAATACAAAGGATCCTACGAGCAGGTAGCCAAACTCATCAAAAAGTATTCCTCCTTCTCGCAGCTCGACCTCGTGAACTATTGGGAGGTAGTCATCTTCTCGTGGATTACCGGCAACGCCGACATGCATCTCAAGAACTTCTCGCTCTACAACAACAGGAAACTGGGCTATGGATTAACCCCTGCCTACGACCTCCTCTGCACCCAGCTCGTGATGCCGGAGGATCCCGAAGAACTCGCACTGACGCTCAATGGCAGAAAGCGAAAGATTCAGAAAGCTGATTTCATCAAGGTAATGACGGCATCAGGACTCAGCGAAAAGGTAATCAGCAACATCGCCAAGAAATTCCGTCGCTCTATCGTGAAATGGCTCGACCTGATAGACGCCTCCTTCCTGCCAGACGGCATGAAGAAGCAATACAAGAAACTGATTCTCAGCCGAGTCATGGCATTAAGATAATTTCTTTCAGCAATTATTTCTGCAATTCTTTCCGCCAAGCAGAACAAACATGAATAAAAAAAGCAAAAAACAAGAACAATATAAACAAAACAGAAAATGAAGAAAATACTCTTATCTCTTTTAGCAGCCATCGGCTTATCAACCACGGGCTGCTCAGCACAGGCTGGCAAATCGGCCTCATCCGCAAAATCAGCCCCATCGGATGGTATCATCGTATTGGCTCCACAGGCCTTTATCGACCAGGCAAAGGCAGATACAACCAGCATCCTTCTAGATGTCCGCACCCAAAAGGAATATGCAGAAGGTCATCTGGCAGGTGCCCAACAACTGGATTACCTCAATCCCGAGGCATTCGATGCCGGCATCAGTAAGCTTGATAAATCCCGCACCTTCTACATCTATTGCAGAAGCGGAAAGCGAAGCCATGGTGCCTGCCTGAAAATGCAGAAGCAAGGCTTCAAGGTATATGATATGGAAGGCGGATTTCTAAACTGGACTAAGCTCGGAATGCCTGTGGAAAGATAAAAAAGTACCCCCGAAAAGGTATAATTAATCAAACTTCACGATTAACTATACCCTTTCGGGGGTATTTTATATAATCCGAATCTACTTCTTCTATAGAATTTAATTCGAAATTACTTCTTCAGCACAGGCTCGCAGGTGATATTCACTCCGAGCTTCTTGAAGATCTTCTGGTCTACATCACTCAGCATCACGGTGCAATGTGCCTGACAGCCACGAAGCTTAGGCAACTGCTCCAATGCCTTTCTGCAGTTCTCGTCATTCTCCGAGAGAACAGAGAGGGCTACGAGAACCTCATCCGTATGAAGACGAGGATTGTGACCACCCAGATAATTCACCTTGGTATGCTGGATTGGCTCAATCATCGACTGAGGAATCAACTTCAATTCATGGTCGATGCCCGCCAAATGCTTGGTAACATTCAATATCAATGCCGCACTGCAACCCAACAACTCACTGCTGTGACCGCAGATAATCGTGCCATCCCCCAACTCTATCGCAGCAGAAGTATGACCCGTCTCCTTCTTGTGATTCTTAGCAGCCACAGTCACCTTGCGGTAATCCGTAGTAATCTTAGCCTGATTGAAGAGCATCTGGATCTTGTTGATTTCCGCATCATTGCAAGCGCCAGCCGCCATCTTGTTGGTTGCAGCATAGTAACGACGGATAATCTCATTCTTGGATGCCTCGCAGCAAACCTCATCATCAGAGATGCAGAAGCCCACCATGTTGACCCCCATATCCGTTGGCGACTTGTAAGGATTGCTGCCATAGATGCCCTCGAACAAAGCATTGAGCACAGGATAGATCTCCACGTCACGGTTGTAGTTGATGGCAATCTTGTTGTATGCCTCCAGATGGAATGGGTCGATCATGTTCACATCGTTGAGGTCGGCAGTAGCAGCCTCGTATGCGATGTTCACCGGATGCTTCAATGGGAGATTCCATACAGGGAAGGTCTCAAACTTGGCATAGCCTGCACGCACCCCACGCTTGTTCTCATTATAAAGCTGGCTCAGGCAGACAGCCATCTTGCCGCTACCAGGACCTGGAGCAGTAACGATGACGAGCGGACGCTCAGTCTCCACATAGTCATTCTGACCGAATCCCTCGTCAGAAGCGATGAGATTCACGTTGTGAGGATAGCCCTCGATGAGATAATGGCAGTAAGCCTTGATGCCCTCACGCTCCAGACGCTGCTTGAAAGCGATGGCAGCAGGCTGACCGTTATAATGGGTAATGACAACAGACCCCACCATGAAACCACGGTTCTGGAACTCGCCACGAAGACGCAGCACGTCCTCATCGTAAGTAATACCCAGGTCGGCACGCTTCTTGTTCTTCTCGATGTCAGCGGCACTGATTACGATAACAATCTCAATGCTATCGCTGATTTTCTGAAACATGCGCAGTTTGCTATCAGGCTGGAAACCCGGCAAAACACGACTGGCGTGGTGGTCATCGAAAAGCTTACCTCCCAATTCCAGGTAGAGCTTTCCGTTAAACTTAGAGATTCTCTCCTTGATATGCTCGGATTGAATCTTCAGATACTTCTCGTTGTCAAATCCTATCTTCATAATTGTTATTATATCTTGCAATTTGAAATCAAAAATCTCCTGCAAAATTACAAAAAAACTATTGAATAATCAAATAAAGGACGCAAAAGTTGTCATTATCATGCCATAAAAACAGCAATCCCCTTATTTCTGGCAACTCATCAGTACCTTTATAAATAGGAATAGAGCAATATCTCCCCACCAATCAGAAAGATGAACATCAGGAAAAGGAAAAGATACAACTGTTCCTTCCTGATGAAATCGAACAGGCGGAGCTTCTTGTTATGATTTTCCAGGTATACACGATAATCTATCCACATCAGAGAGAATGAGCCAAGGGCTATCACCAGGATGAGAAATACACCCACGATATCAGCGAGCGTCATGGTCTGTAAAACTGAGTAATTCTCCATATAAATTCATTTTTAATTATCATTTACGGTTGCAAATATAATAATTAAAAACAAAAAAAGGAGTTTCATTCCTCAAGAAAATAGTTTCATTCCTATCAAATAGGTGTTTCATTCGTAGGAATGAAACTATTTTCACTAGCCTTTTTTGCCATAAAACGGCGCCATTGTATCGGAGTCATACCTGTCTTAGCCTTGAAGACTTTATAGAGATGGGCATGGGATGAGAAGCCGCATTCTATGGAAACCGTTTCGTTGGAGTATCTGGTTTCTTCCCTCAACATGCTCTGGGCTTTCTGGAATCGGATATCGCTCAGCCATACTCGGAAACTGCTCTGGAGATAATCTTCAAAATAAGCAGACAGGTCTTTACGGTTGACGCAAATCATGGATGCCAGCATCGGCATGTTCATAGCGCTGTCACGGAAACCTCCATTCTTGCACCATTCTGCCAGCAATTTCTCTATCTTGGCGATACTCTCCGGCGTCAGACATTCGTCAACTTCCTCTTCGTCCTCAGCAGGTTTCTCCTCTTCTGTCTCCTCTTCTGTCTCCTCCTCTATCTGCCGTTCAAGCATGTTGTCCAGCGGCATGATATTGAAACCATAACCCACGAAACTGACGATGAAGACAACCAACGAAAGCAGTACCAGCGGGGCAATGACCAGCAGGATGGCACGGGAGATGATGCCTGCCATCAAACCCAGACCGCAGATACCCATGGAGACATAACTCATGCTGGCAAAGCTGTCAAGCGGCAAAAGGTCTTCCGCAGTATTGTCCAGGAGAATCTTACGATGGTGCTGCATCTCACGAAAGGTAACGATGATGCAGTAAATGATAGTGAGGGTAAAGATAGCCAGCATCAGATACAGCCAGAAACCGATATGCATGCTGCCCTTGGGTACAACCCCAATGAATCCCATCAGGAAGCAGATAATGATAAGCGCATAGCTGAGCAAACAGAACAGTCCTACCCGCTTGCGCCCACTGCGATAGCAGATGAGATTGAATGTGGCATAGGTCACGAGATATTCGATAGGTGCATAGAAGAGAATGTTCACCACGGCACCGACTGCATCGCTCTTGGCACGGATATCAAATGCCATCTGCAAGACGAAATGGAAAGTCAGTGCAAGCATAGCTCCACACATCAGCCATCGCGATACCTCATAGCGATGGTTGGGCCAGCGTATCTGAAAGCGGGTCAATATCAGAAATAATGCCAGCATACCAGAAACGACAAAGCAGGCAAACTGCGTAAGAAATAAAATATTCATATTAAGTTTAATGTCTTGATTACACACTGCAAAATTACAAAAAAAAATGGGATACAAGAAAGAATCCATAAGTTTTTTTTATGATTTATTTTGTATTGTCCTCGATTTGCAGTAACTTTGAATAAGTTACGCTGTACTCGACTATAAAAATAAATCACGATTTATTTTGTATTGTCCTCGATTTGCAGTAACTTTGCACCGAATATTCAATAAAATCACAAAAATATGATTAAAGCAATGATTTTGGCTGCTGCAGCCCTCACCATGGGTGCGACAACAGTCGATGCACAGACTATGATTGAGAAAAACAACATCAAGGTGGAGAACCACCTGATGACACCAGAGGCTCTTTGGGCTATGGGACGTATTGGGGCCGCAGAAGCTTCGCCTAATGGCAAGCAGGTGGTTTACCAGGTGGGTTACTACAGTGTTAAGGAAAACAAGAGCCATCAGATGCTCTTCATCATGGATGCCAATGGCAAGAACCAGAAGGCTTTGACCACTGATGCCAAGAGCGAAAGCGATGCTGCATGGATTCAGGGCGGTCAGAAGATTGCCTTCATCCGTGACGGTCAGCTCTGGAGCATGAACCCAGACGGAACAGGCCGCAAGCAGCTCACCAACGACAAGTTGGGCATCCAGGGCTTCCGCTTCTCTCCTGACGGCAAGAAGGTAATCCTCATCAAGGAACTCCCTTATCACGGAACCATCAAGGAGAATCCTTCTGACCTTCCATTGGCTACCGGTCGTCTCGTTACCGACATGAACTATCGCCACTGGGACCACTACGTAGAGAGTCTTCTCCATCCTTTCGTGGCTGATGTGGCTGAGGACGGTACCGTCAACGCTGGCGAAGACATCCTGAAGGATGAACCATTCGAGTGCCCTATGGCTCCATTCGGAGGCATCGAGCAGTTGGCATGGAGTCCTGATTCCAAGACCATCGCCTATACCTGCCGCAAGAAAGAGGGCGTTCAGTATGCCATCTCTACCGATTCTGATATTTACCTATATAATATAGGTACGCGCGAGACCAAGAACCTCTGCAAGGAGGCGGGTTATGTAGAGCCTAAGATTGATGCTACCAAGAGCATGAAGAACCAGGCTGTCAACGCTCCTGAGAATCTGAAGAACAACCCTGGTTACGACGTGAACCCTCAGTTCTCTGCTGACGGCAAGTACATCGCTTGGCAGAGCATGGCTCGCGATGGATACGAGAGCGACCGCAACCGCCTCTGCGTATACGAACTCGCTACCGGCAAGAAGAACTATGTATCAGACAAGTTCGACTCTAATGTAGAGGGCTTCGTATGGAACAAGGACAGCAAGAGCCTCAGCTTCATCGGCGTATGGCACGGAACCCTGAACCTCTATCAGGCTAACTTCAAGGGCGAAGTGAAGCAGATCACCAACGAGTGGGCTGACTACGGAAGCATCTCGCTCGCCAACAACGGCAACAAGCTTCTCGCTACCAAGGCTAGCATGAGCCACCCTACAGATATCTACATCGTTACCCCTGGCAAGAATGCTAAAAGCACCAAGGTAGAGCAGATTACCCGTGAGAACGACCACATCCTCAGCCAGTTGAATATGGGCAAGTGTGAGCAGCGCTGGGTGAAGACTACCGACGGCAAGCAGATGCTGGTATGGATCATGTTGCCAGCCAACTTCGATGCCAACAAGAAGTATCCTACCCTTCTCTTCTGCGAGGGCGGTCCTCAGAGTCCTGTCAGCCAGTTCTGGAGCTACCGCTGGAACATCCAGATCATGGCAGCCAACGGATATGTTGTCGTATTGCCTAACCGCCGTGGTCTTCCTGGTTTCGGAAGCGCATGGAACGAGGAGATTTCTGGCGACTGGACCGGTCAGTGCATGAACGACTATCTTTCTGCCATCGACGATGCTACCAAGAATCTGCCTTACGTAGACAAGGATCGTCTGGGTTGTGTAGGTGCCAGCTTCGGTGGTTTCTCAGTATACTATCTCGCCGGTCATCACGACAAGCGTTTCAAGGCGTTCCTCGCCCACGATGGTGCCTTCAACCTGGAAAGCATGTATACCGATACCGAGGAGGCTTGGTTCAGCAACTGGGAGTATGACGATGCTTACTGGAACAAGGACCAGAGTGCCAACGCCAAGAAGACTTACGAGAACAGTCCTCACAAGTTCGTTGACAAGTGGGATACTCCAATCCTCTGCATCCACGGCGAAAAGGATTACCGCATCAATGCCAACCAGGGCATGGGCGCCTTCAATGCAGCCCGCATGCGTGGCATCCCAGCCGAGCTCCTCATCTATCCTGATGAGAACCACTGGGTATTGAAGCCACAGAATGGCGTGCTCTGGCAGCGCACCTTCTTCGGCTGGTTAGACAAGTGGTTGAAGAAATAATATATTAAAAACGAAAAAAAACGAGGTAACAGGTTATGCCTGATACCTCGTTTTTTCCTTAAAGACTTTTAAGCCATTTTTTACCAGATTTGGTACTTAACCAAATATTTAATAGCAAAGCGACTACTCCAGTACCAGCCAATGTTATAATTAATGCTTCCATTAGCTTACGCGATTCAACTTCTTGATGATAGAGAAGATGAAGAGAGCAGCGAGCAGACAGATAACCATCAAGGTTCCCCATACTACTGGCAATGGCATATCCCACATGTGACCTGGAATAGAAACCAACTTGTTACCGAGGGCTGTTGCAACGAACCAGCCACCCATGATCATACCCTTGTACTTTGGAGGCGCTACCTTAGACACGAATGAAATACCGATAGGTGAAAGCAACAACTCTGCGAAAGTCAGGATCAAATAGGTACCGACGAGCAGGTTTGGAGTAACATCTGCTACGTGGTTAGGGTGATCAGTTGCAGGCAAACCAAGACTTGATACAGTCATCAGGAGATAAGCACCGGCAGCAACGAGCATACCCAGACCAATCTTCACTGGTGCCTTAGGCTCCTTGCCGATGCGCCCCAACCAGCCGAAGAGAGCGATGCTCACTGGAGTCAGAGCTACTACGAAGCAAGGGTTGAACTGCTGGAAGATAGGAGCATCGATAGCTACGGTAGAATCACCGGAATTCATGTAAGTATAACCCAGGATGGCAGCAGGAATCACGATGAGAGCGAGATTGATCAACTTGCTCTTGCCAGAAGTACCCTTAGGAGCAGTCAACAGACCGCAGATACCGAATACCATGAAGATGCACCAAACGAGGTTGATTACATTGAACATCATACCGGTAGCACCTGTAGCCTCACGAGCAGTAAACTCATCAGCAAACCAAGTCAAGGTCAAACCGTTCTGATGGAAAGCCATCCAGAAGAAGATAACCACAGCGAAAACCAAACCGAGGCAAACGATGCGCTCCTTGGTCTCAGCAGGACTCATCTCCTCTACCTCCTCAGTCTTGCCGTCTTCCTTCTTCTTGTCAGCTACCAATACCTGCTGGTAGGTCTTCTTACCCAAGAAATAGATGAGGATAGAAACAATCACAGAAACACAAGCTACTGCGAAAGCGAAGTGATAAGAATCAGCCTTTGAATAGCCCAGGTCGTTCTGTGCCCATGCCATGATTGTGGTGGCAGCAGTAGGAGCAAACAAGGCGCCGATGTTAATCGCCATATAGAAAAGCGAGAAACCAGAGTCGCGATGCTGCGCATACTTAGGATCGTTGTAAAGGTCGCCTACCATCACCTGGAGGTTACCCTTGAAGAAACCCGTACCCAAGCTCACGAGCAGCAGGGCAGCACCCATGGCAGCAATAGCTACAGAACCTCCACCCAATGGGATAGCCAGGAACAGATAGCCCAGGAACATGATGAGGATACCGATGATTACCATCTTGTTGTAACCCCACTTGTCGGCAGCCATACCACCAAACAGAGGCAAGAAATACACTGCAGTGAGGAACCAGGTATAAATCTCTGATGCCGTACCGGCATCAAAACCGAAATTCTCACCCAAGAACAGAGCGAATACTGCGAGCATGGTGTAGTAACCGAAACGCTCACCCGTATTTGCCAAAGCTAAGGTCCACAGACCTTTTGGTTGATTCTCAAACATAATTTTTGTTTTATTGTTATTTTATTATTTAGTTATTCTTTTCTCGCAAATTCTGTGCAAAGATACATAATTTATTCCATATTTCAAACTTATTGCAGGAAAAACCGTTCAGCAAATTGCATTTTCATACTGATTATCACCTAAATTTCTAAAAAACAGACAAATCGGAGAAAAATTTTCCAATAATATTACAGTGTAATTGCGTTTTTTTTTGTACCTTTGCACCCCGAAACCGCAAAGGTGGTTTCCGACATTATTAATAATGAGATTAAAATAAATAGAAAGGTAAAAGGATTTATATGAGACAACTTAAGATTAGCAAGAGTATAACCAACCGTTCCAGTGAAGCACTTGATAAGTACTTGGTGGAGATTGGTCGTGAACCTATGGTCTCTATCGATGAGGAGATTGAACTCGCACAGAAGATTCGCAAAGGCGGTCGTGAAGGTGAACGTGCCAAGGAAAAACTGGTTAAGGCAAACCTTCGATTCGTTGTTTCTGTTGCTAAACAATACCAGCACCAGGGTCTGGGTCTTACCGACTTGATCGATGAGGGAAACATCGGTTTGGTGAAGGCGGCAGAGAAGTTTGATGAGACTCGTGGTTTTAAGTTCATCTCATACGCAGTATGGTGGATTCGCCAGAGCATTCTACAGGCCATCGCTGAGCAGAGCCGTATCGTTCGCTTGCCTTTGAACCAGGTGGGTGCATTGAGCAAGATTAGCGCTGAAATCAGCAAGTTCGAGCAGGAGAACCAGCGCAAGCCTTCTGTTGCTGAGTTGGCACAGATTACCCAAATGGAGGAAAGCAAGATTGACCAGACCATCAAGGCAGACAACCACCACATGAGTATTGATGCTCCATTCGGTAGCGATGATGATGACAATGCAATGGTAGACGTGATGGCATCTGGCGATGACAGCCGTACCGACAAGGGTGTTGACTTCGAGTCAATGGCTAGCGAGCTGCAGCGTGTTCTCAAGACCGTATTGAAGGAGCGTGAGCGCAAGATTCTCTGCTACTGCTATGGCATCGGTTGCCACGAGAAGGGCTTGGAGGAAATCGGCAGCGAGTTCAACCTCACCCGTGAGCGTGTTCGCCAGATTCGAGAAAAGAGCATCATCAAGCTCCGTGACAGCGGAAAGATCAAGATCCTGATGAAATACCTGGGATAATTGATAATGAATAATTGATAATTTACAATTAATAATTCATTCGGATAGAAGACGAGAGAGAAAATTAGATAAAACTAAGTTGCTCACAGCAACGAAAGTAAAAAAGGGCAATCAGTTGGTTCATCCCAATCTGATTGCCCTTTCTCTTTCAAGCCTTGCGCCTCAATTAATTGTACATTATAAATTATACATTATTAATTCTACATTATTAATTATTCACGAAGTTTCCATCCTTATCAATCAATCCGCTGATTCCGTCTCTTACCGCCTCGAAATAAGGATATTCATCTCTGAGACAGATTTCGTCATAGAGGAAGTCGGCAACGATGGTATCATTGCCGTCCGGCATCACCAGTCCCATCTTGCCGTTTTTCTCTGCAATCACCGGCATGATGCTCAAGTCATCATTATAGATGTAACAGGTTCGGAGGAAATCATACACCGGCTGAAGCATCACGTTGCCCTGATGGTCCTTCATGCCAAACTTGCCGTTCTCCTCGAACACCTCATGATAACGGATGTACTTCTCCTTCAGGCGATGGTAATAGAACACCATCTTGCGCTTGTCGTTCACGAAATCCAGCATATACTGGAAAGTATCGCAATAGTTAGCCACCGAACGAACCAGAATCATCTTCAAGTCGAGACCGTCCAATGCCTTTCGGTTCAGATCAATATACTTGGCAATCGCCTTCTCCTTCTCAGGGACAGAGAGGCTCGCCAGTTTTTCCTCAAACTTGAGCATAGCTTGTTTGGTTCCCGACATACCCTTGATATATCGGTGAATCTGTCTGCTCATTTCCGAACAGATAAACTTGTCTATCTCCTGCTGCTCTATCGGGTCAGCATATTCTTTAATCAATGATTCAGGTGTAGCATTCATGGCTGTTTCCTTTCTTTTATAGAATTATACTTTCAAAGAGTTCGAAGAACAAAGAGCAAACGAATTCTTCACTCTTCGTTCTTCACTCTTCACTTATTTCACGTTAGGCTTCTGCAAACCGTATCCCTTTCTCTTATCTTCAAAAAGAAGGAGGAAGGCGATGAGGATGGCTATCACGCCGAAGCAGGCAAAGATGGTCATCGTCTGGGTATAGTCGATGGTGCCGTCGGCTGCGGTATTTGCCTGGTTTACCTTACCAATCCATACTGGAATGAGAGCCAGTCCAATATTCTGGATATAGAAAATGAGGGCGTATGCAGTTCCCAAGAGTTTCATAGGGATAATCTTTGGCACGGATGGCCACATGGCTGATGGTACCAGTCCGAAGGCGATGCCAAGGATGAGCATCAGTACGATGGCAAGCACCCATGAGTTGATTGGCAGAGCAAACATGACGTGTACAAAGGTCAGGAGGCAACTGCCGATAATCATCAGCGTGGCACCCTTGCCATACTTGTCGTATATACCACCAAAAAGCGGGGTGAGGAAGATGGTACCGAATGGCAACATCGCAGGAATCAGACCTGCCATATTTGCTTCAACACCATACTTGAAAATCATCAGTTTGGTGGCAAACTTCAGGAATGGGAATACGCCTGCATAGAACATCAGACAGAGTACAGCCACATACCAGAAACCGGTTGTCTTGAAAAGACCACCCAGGTCTGAAAACTTGAAACCTTCCTCCGGCTCTGTAGCCGCTGCAGCTGCTGAAGCATCCTCCTTCTTGTCCATCACGCAATAAACCAGATAAACCAGTACACCAGCGCAAAGCAAAGCTGCACCCAGACCAATAGAAGCAGACACTCCACCCATCGACTTGGCAAAAGGAAGAGAAGCACTCAGGGCAGCAGCAGTTCCCAAACGTGCCGTAGCCACCTGCACACCCATTGCAAGAGCCAACTCATGACCCGTAAACCACTTCACGATAACCTTGCTCACCGTGATACCGCATATCTCGCAGCCCACACCATAGATGGCAAAACCAAGAGCGGCTATCACTACCTGTATACTATAAGTACCGAAGAATGGTACTGCTACCGTTCCGGCAAACTCATGCCCTACGGCATACCACTTGATCAAGGCTCCACCAAACATCAGGAAGGTGGAGAGAATACCTGTAAAACGGATGCCAAACTTATCGAGGATAAGACCACCGAAGAAGAGAAGCAGGAGGAACACATTGAAGTATCCATAGGCACCGGAGAAGAAGCCATACTCATCCGAACTCCATCCGAGCCCGAGACCATTCTCTGCCCCCTTGGCTGCTGTCAAAAGTGGCTCCAGTGGAGACATCACGTCTGTAAAAAAGTAGCCGAACATCATCGTTACACTCACGATGAGGAGGGCGATCCAGCGAGCTGACGTTGAGTCGCTCAATTTCATCTGCATTTTTTCTGTTGTACTCATTTTTTTCAAAACATCAATGATAAACCCGTTATCATTGATTTATTATTAATTATCAATTATTAATTATCATCTATTTCCTCTTCACGTTCTTCGTTCTTGTGATATCGAAGAGATAAGAGAGCTTCAGGACTATCTGTCCGAAGTTGCTCTTTCCGAAGTAATCTCGCTTCGACGAACCGTAGATATTTCCCAATCCGTAGTAGTAGCGGGCTTCGGCAAGGAAGTGCCCCACTCTCGGAATACTGTATTCTGCACCCAGACCCACGGCGATACCGTAATCCAGCTTGTTCTCTACTGCCATCGTATCCTGTGCCATCACCGGGCTCACTCGGTTGTTGTCCGTCTGAGGCAACTTCTTCACATCAAAATTGGTCTTGGTCGATTCACTGAGATAATAACCGAACTGTGGGCCGGCATTCACGAAGATGTTCAGTCCTCTCGTCTCCCTACCCCATGCCAGATGAGCGAACACCGGCACCTGGATATAGTTGATGGTACGGCTATACGCCATCGGCTCCTGGGTCTCCGTGATAATCACCGGATTGTTTTCCTTATCAAGGATATCCTCTTTCCATCCCACCTTGGCATAGTTTACCTCGGCATAGATGGAGCAGATAGTGTTGAAATATTTCTCGCAGGTATACTTCATCGAGAAACCCGCCGTCATTCCGCCGTGCTGCGTCTGCTGTACGTCTGGCGTAAAACCTACTGAGCTCATAATGAAGCCCCCATTCAATCCGACTGCAAAGTCATTGCGATGCTCTCCAATCTGTGCCGAAGCTGTCAGTCCGCCCCCCAAGACCAGAGAAAGCAGTATATATCTTCTTATCAAATACATATCATAAAGTTCATTTTTCAATATTCAAAGATCAAACTTCAAAGCTCAAAGCTCAAAGTTCAAAGTCCTAATACTTCACCGCCTCAATCTGATGATTGAAGGTATAGTGGATCAGCATGAAACTCTTGTTCTTATAACCTCCCTTGAGTCCCGTCTTCTCGAAATCCAGCGGTGTCTGTACAGGCTGGTAAGTAGAATGCTTGCTGTCGCCCGTAAAGTTGCGCCCCTCCTTCTTCACGCCCTGGATAAAGAACATGGCATGGTCATAACCCGTAATGGCGAAACGTGGCAGGGCTACCTGCATCGGCTGATGGAACCAACGCTGATAACTCGTCTCCAACGACTGGGTACGCACATTGCTGGCATTATAATAAAAGGTGGAAGGGATATAGGTGTCATACTTGTAGAACCTTTCCAGATTGTACTTGGCATACATCAGCCATTCCGTATAACCGAAGAGCGAGATGGATGCACCCGGATACTTGGCATCAAACTCATCCAACTTGTTGAGCACGGCGGTCAACTGAGGTGAACGGCCTGTATTGAGAATCACCACGTTCTGCTTGCTAGGCACGAAAGCCTTGGCAAACTGCTCGATGCTCGAATTCACGTTGGTGATACTGAAGTTGATATTGCGCTTTTCCAGTTCCTTGCGGAGTCCGAAGGTAAAGGCACCCTTGCGGGAAGTGGAATCATTGCAGTCGATAAAGATAGGATGCACATTGGTGAACCGCTTCAGGAATGCCTTCACGGTAGCATTATTCAGGCTCTCCTGACTCTGATAAACCTGGAAAATCTCCTTGCTGCGCTCCACGTCATCCCCACTGATGGAGAAAGGAATGACGAGCTTGATGCCGTTGTTCTTGCAGAACTCGGAAAGTGGAGCCACCTGCTTGGTATAAAGCGGACCGAAGATAAGGTCGCACTGGCTGGCACCCTCCTGCAGCAGGGTGGTACGGATATCCGCATCGATAGGCACATTCCAGGCATGAACATCGGTAGAAACACCGTGCTTCTTCAGATAGTCACATGCCATCAGGATGCCACGGTAATACTCCACCATGCGCTTGCCGTCGCCATCCACATCATGCAGCGGCAGCATCACGCCAATCTTCACGGCGTTGCTGACGGTAGCTGCAGGCTTGGCAGCAGCAGGAGCAACCGTTTTCTGGCTGGCAGCAGGAGTAGCGGTAGTTGTCTTCTGGTTTGGATTCTTCTGTCCCTTGGCATAAGGGATAAACAGGGTGGCTCCTTTCTGGAGCATGTATCCCTCCTGCTTCATCTCCGGATTGGCATCCATGAGTTCCGGAAGCGACAATCCATAGCTGTTGGCGATACCGAAGATGGTATCTTTCTTCTTCACCGTATAGATGTCGCGCCACTTGGTGGTCTGAGCGAAAATACTTACGCTGAGCATCAGCCCAACGACAACAAGGAAATATCTCTTGATTCTTCTCATAACTTCATTAATTTTATATTCCTATCTTTCGGATTTCTGCAGATTTTGAGTCATTTTTCTGCCGATAATCTTCAGATTTCAATGTTTTCATTTGCAAAAATACAAAAAATCTTGCATTCTGCCCAAAATCTCTCAGCTTTTTATTATCTTTGCACAAATAATTCTTCAAATGAGACGAAAAATAAGTATACTTTGCATCTTGTTGCCACTTTTAACGTGCCAATTGCACGCTCAGGAAGTCAACGATGGCGAAGAGGGCAAACCGGAAGAGACACCACAGGTCAGCTCTCTTCTCATGCCGAATGCCTTCTCACCAAACGGAGACGGCATCAACGACATCTACAAACCCAAGAGCGGATACCAGAACATCACTGAGTTCCATGCCTACATATTTAATAGGTGGGGGCAGAAACTCTTTGAATGGACCGATCCGGCTACTGGATGGGACGGCACCTACAAGGGTAGTCCCGTCAAGGATGGCGTCTACTTCTGCCTCGTCAAGGCAAAAGGTGCAGATGGAAAGATATATAATTTCAAAAAAGATGTCAACCTGCTGAGGGGATACATCGAGAATCAAACTAATTCAGGACAATGATTTCAGAAGAAAAGATTAATGTTTGGGGAGCCAGGGTTCACAACCTCAAGAACATCGACGTGGAGATACCCCGCGACTCCCTCACCGTCATAACCGGACTTTCTGGTTCGGGCAAGTCATCACTGGCCTTCGACACCATCTTTGCCGAAGGTCAGCGGCGCTATATCGAGACGTTCTCTGCCTATGCCCGCAACTTCCTGGGCAACATGGAACGTCCGGATGTGGATAAGATTACAGGTCTCAGTCCGGTCATCAGCATCGAACAGAAGACCACCAACAAGAATCCCCGATCCACTGTGGGCACCACCACCGAGATCTACGATTACCTGCGTCTGCTCTATGCCCGTGCCGGTACTGCCTACAGCTACCGCAGCGGCGAGGAGATGGTGAAATATACCGAGGAACAGGTCATCGAGATGATTCTCAATGAGTATGCCGGCAAGGCTATCTACCTCCTCGCTCCCCTCGTCAGACAGCGCAAGGGTCATTACCGTGAACTCTTCGACAGCATGCGGCGCAAGGGTTATCTCTATGCCCGGGTGGATGGAGAGATTCTGGAGATTGTGCCGGGCATGAAGATTGACCGATACAAGAACCACAACATCGAGGTGGTGATAGACAAGCTCGTGGTGCGCGAAGCTGACGAAGAACGCATCCGCAAGAGCGTTTCCATCGCCATGAAACAAGGCGACGGCATGGTGGCTGTCATCGAGAAAGGCAGTCAGGAGATGAAGAATTTCTCCAAGCGACTGATGGACCCTGTTACCGGCATCGCCTACCAGGACCCTGCGCCTAACATGTTCTCCTTCAACTCGCCCGAAGGTGCCTGCCCTCACTGCAAGGGTCTGGGAAAGGTGAACCAGATTGACCTCAAGAAGGTCATCCCGGACGAAGACATGAGCATCTATGAGGGCGGTATTGTTCCGCTCGGGAAATACAAGAATCAGATGATTTTCTGGCAGATTGAGTCGCTCCTGTCAAAATACGACCTCAATCTCAAGACTCCTATCTGCAGAATTCCGAATATTGCCATGGAGGAAATTCTCTATGGTTCACTGGAAAACGTAAAGATAGATAAGGAGAAGGTGCATACTTCCACCGACTATTTCTGTGCCTACGATGGCGTCATCGACTATCTCAGGAAGGTGATGGAGAATGACGAAAGTAATGACGGCAAGAAATGGGCTGACCAGTTTATCTCTGTCGTTGAATGCCCGGAATGTCACGGTCTCCGACTCAAGTCGGAATCCCTGGCTTTCAGAATCTGGGATAAGAATATCTCCGAAGTGGCAAACCTGGACATCGATGAACTGCGCAACTGGCTGGAAGAGGTGGAACAGCATCTGCCTCCGATGAAAGCCAAGGTGGCTCATGAGATTATCAAGGAGTTGCGCTCCCGTGTCACCTTCCTCCTCGATGTGGGACTGAATTATCTCTCACTCAACCGTCAGTCGGCTTCGCTCTCAGGCGGTGAAAGTCAGCGCATCCGCCTTGCCACACAGATTGGCAGCCAGCTGGTCAATGTGCTCTATATCCTCGATGAGCCGAGCATCGGTCTGCACCAGCGCGACAACGAACGCCTCCTCAACAGTCTCAAGGAACTGCGCGACCTGGGCAATACGGTCATCGTCGTAGAACATGACGAGGATATGATGCGGGCTGCCGACTGGATTGTAGACATCGGTCCGAAGGCAGGGCGCAAGGGTGGCGAAGTAGTCTTTCAGGGTACTCCTGCCGAAATGCTCAAGACCGATACCATCACCGCCCAGTATCTCAATGGCAAGATGGCTATCGAGGTTCCTGCCGTGCGTCGTGAAGGCAATGGCAAGCACATCACCATCCGGGGCGCCAGGGGCAACAACCTGAAGGGAGTAGACGTTGACTTCCCTCTCGGCAAACTCATCGTGGTTACGGGAGTGAGCGGTTCGGGCAAATCTACCCTCGTCAACGAGACTCTTCAGCCTATCCTCTCCCAGCATTTCTATCGCAGTCTGAAGAAGCCGATGCCGTATGACAGTATCGAGGGTATCGACAATATAGATAAGGTGGTGAATGTAGACCAGAGTCCTATCGGCAGAACGCCTCGCAGCAATCCTGCCACCTATACCGGTGTCTTCAGCGATATCCGCAGTCTTTTCGTTGGCTTGCCGGAAGCGAAGATCCGTGGTTACAAGCCGGGCAGATTCTCCTTCAACGTGAAGGGTGGAAGATGTGAGGAATGTAAGGGAAATGGTTACAAGACCATCGAGATGAATTTCCTCCCGGATGTCTACGTACCTTGCGAGGTTTGTCATGGCAAGCGATACAACCGTGAGACCCTGGAGGTGAGATATAAAGGCAAGAGCATCGCCGACGTACTGGATATGACCATCAACCAGGCGGTGGAATTCTTCGAGAACGTGCCGCAGATTCTCAACAAGATCAAGGCGTTGCAGAATGTAGGTCTCGGCTATATCAAACTGGGACAGAGCAGTACCACCCTCTCCGGTGGTGAGAGTCAGCGAGTAAAACTTGCCACCGAACTCTCCAAGCGAGACACGGGCAAGACGCTCTACATCCTGGACGAGCCAACCACCGGTCTCCACTTCGAGGACATCCGCATCCTGATGAATGTATTGCAGAAGCTGATAGACCGTGGCAATACAGTCATCATCATCGAGCACAATCTGGATGTCATCAAGCTAGCCGACTGGCTCATCGACATGGGTCCAGAAGGTGGTAGAGGTGGCGGCGAGCTTCTCTTTGCCGGCACACCTGAAGACATGGTGAAGGCAAAGAAGGGCTATACCTACAAGTTCCTCGCCCCATTGCTGAAGAAATCAGGGAAACCTGAATAATTCTGATATGATCTCGGAAGTAAGATAAATAAGAATCCCCCAACCTACTGTTTCCTGCAGGTTGGGGGATTTTATTTCGTTACAGAGTATAAATCCGTCGGAACGCCTCAATTCATTGTATATCATCATGACAGAAGAAAGAATTCTCCTACCCCAGAATGTTATCAAAACAAATCATTGAGCACCACTTCGTTCTGGGCTATGCCCGAATACATATTCCGCTGAAGACCATAACTGCTGATAAACGTCAGCAGTATCGACTTTCGAGACTTCGTTTCCTCCATAAAACGGACGATTTTGTTTCTCAGAATCTTCTCGTAATCCTTATTGATGGCAAACTCACTTTCCGAAAACTTCATTTCGCAAAGATTGATGGTATTGTCACCACGCTCTATCACCATGTCTATCTGAGCAGCCCGCTCCGCCGACCCGGCATCACTCTTGCTTCGCCAGGAATACAACTGGGTAGCCACACCGGAAATTCCCAACCGCTGCTTCACCTGGTCGATATGATTCATCGCCAATATCTCGAAAGAGACTCCAGCCCAGGCATAGAAACGGGGCGTTCGCTGCAACTTGCTCCAATACAGAAGATTACGGAAAGAACTATCGCGCAGGAAGCGGAAATAGAACAAGGTGAAGAAATCTACCAACTGATAGAGAGACTTTCGGGTGGAACAGCCATAGTTGACAGACTTTCTGATGAAACCGCAGGATTCCAGATTGTCGAGAATCGTGGTCAACGATTTGCCCGACTTCATCCCGGTGGCATCGGCTATTTCCGAGCGCATCATACCATAACCACGCTCGTTCAGGCATTCTACCACCTTGACGTATGCCTCAGAATCCTTGAACAGAGAGCGATAGAGAATCGTAAACTCATTGTACAACTGTCCATTGGGATTGAACAGCAGACGGTCTATATTCTGAGCCAAACTTAACCGTTCATCCAAAAGATTCAGATAATATGGGATTCCTCCCAATATCATATAAAGTTCTGCCAGTTCATATCTGGACAACATCATCCCCTTAGTCTTCAGGAAAGCTTCCGACTCCCCAAGAGAAAAAGGCTGCAGGAAAAGACGATGGGTAAGACGACCATAAAGTCCGCCATGGTTATTGATGAGTTTATCCATCATCCAGGAAGTGGCAGAGCCACAGACTATCAGAACGATGTCACGACGTGCCGAAGCCCATCCATTCCAGAAATGCTCCAAGGCTGAAATAAAATTAGAGCCCGCAGTATCCATCCAAGGCAGTTCGTCGAGAAAAACCACCTTGCGTTCTATCCCGTTTAAAGAATCGAGATAAGTGATAAGCATTTCGAAAGCATCGATCCAGTCGTGGGGAACAGAGGTTACATTCCTGTCGTAACGTCGAAGCGTATAAAAGAAGTTTTTCAACTGCTCCTGTGTGTTTCCACCAGCCAATCCTGATGTCTGAAACACCATTTCCTGTTCAAAATATTCGCGCACAAGAAACGTTTTTCCCACTCTGCGGCGTCCACATACAGCCACAAATTCCGACTGCCTTGACTCGAAAATATGCGCCAGGGTATCTTGTTCACTTTTTCTGCCTATGATATTATTCTTCATCTTCGTATTCTCCTGCTTTAATTTCTAACCATTTGCAAAAATAGCAAGAAAAAAAGCAATTATTGGCTAATTCTTATATAACTTTTAGCCAATAACGGCTATTTTTAAGCATTATTGGCTAAAAATAGCAGTACATTTAGCCAATAACCATAAAAAATCTGCAAATTGTCAAATATTAACTGCTTCGTCGGAGTATAAATCCGTCGGAACGCCTCAATTCATTATATATCATCATGACTGAAGAAAGAATTCTGTGTATCTCAACAAGCCACTTCCTCCATCCTCACCAACTTGCCAGCAACAAACTGCATGATGATTTTATGGAGCGTTGTACCTTGACGCAGAGCCTCGACCCTTGGAGCTACGGCATATCGCTTGATTTGCGCCTCTGCCTCTTGCCATTGTGCTTCTGCCTTGGAGAGTTTGCCGTCCTCAGGCTTTGATTCGTAATCTTTCTTCGACAACACCTTCAGTTCCAGGATATAACTATGTTTGGTAGCATAATGAGTAAGGTTTGGCAAAAGGAAAAAATCACAATAGCCATGGTTCAACTCAAGTTCCGGTGCAGTATAATAGTAATTATTCAAATTCAGATATGCCATGAAGAAACCTTGAAGATTGCGTTCCGACTCGATACCGTCACGAACAGATGAAACCTGGGAATAGGCATCAGCCATAAACTGTAATCCTTCACGCCACTTACCTTCAAGTGCCATGTAGGTAAACAGAATTTTCATCTGGTTCAAGTCCACAAACTTTTCCTCCTGATATTGTTCCAACAAATAGCCATAATACTGTTTACGGACATTATTGTTTGGAATGCCCAATATCATCATATCACCAAAAGTCCCCTTTATAGTAAGCATACCATAATAGAACAGCAAACTGGTGAATGTTTGAGGGTTAGTCAACCTACTGGCAGGGAATGTCTCTTCCAGGGTTGTCACTATCTGCCCCGTCTCAGCTATCGTGCGGATGACACCCTTGCGGTCACCATCCAACTTATCCAACTGAAGCAGCTTCTTCATCTTGTTGTAGTCTGTCTTCGTGTTTGGATCTATCATTTGCTTCGGAGCTTCCCCCCTATCTATATAATTTCGGAGATAATAGATGACCATATCACTATTGAACACCTTACTCTGAGTATGCAAAGCATCCTCAGAGAAACAATAGTTATCATACCAAGGCTTCATTTCGTCTATCATCACCTCGATATCACTTGTTGCAGGAATGCCTCCCACTTCTTTGTAATAAGCAAACATATTTCGCACTTCCTCCTGAGAGAAGCCCAACATCTGATTAAACTCTGGCTTGGTAGAGATATGCCAGCCAATATTGAATCCACTCGTCACATCGTCCAAGGTTACAGGACTGACACCTGTGATGAAGATACGCTCAAACATACCCTTGAACTTCTTGAAGACATCACGGTAGAAGCCGTCGGCATAGGTGATTGCCCAATATACATTCTCACCCTGCTCATTGAGCACGGTATTGGTGAAATTGTCATATTCATCGATGATCAGATAGAGAGGAATGCCCTTGGCTGCAGTCTCATCCTGAAGCAAAGCCAGTTTCTCCGTACCAGAATCCGACTGAAAGAACCTCTTCTTAAAATCTGCCAGATAAAACTCTTGGTAAACTCGCATGAAGCCGTCCAATTTAACACGCAGATACATATTGAAGTTTTCCTCCAACTTTTCGATACCACCACCCACATACGAGAAATCAAGGTGAAGAATCTGATACTTCCCCTGTAAAGGAGTAGGATGCTTGCCTACCCATAAATCACCGAAAAGAGTTTGGAATTTCTCTTTCTTGCTACAGTCATAGTAAGCATGGAGCATACTCAGGAATATGCTCTTACCAAAACGACGTGGACGAATGAAGAAGATGTTGCTTGGTTGGTTTTCCAACAAAGGCAAATACATCGTCTTATCCACATAATATTGATTTTGTTCTATAACGGCCTCAAAGTCATTGATGCCGTAAGGCAAACGTTTCATATTCTGATTCATGATTGCTCCTTTTATAATTTACATTTGCAAAAATAAGAAAATTATCTGATTATACCAAAGAATTTACCCGGATTTTCTTGCTTAATTCGAATAAATGTCTTATCTTTACAAAAAGATAGGCGGCGCTCGGCAATTTGAAAGCAAACTTTCATTGCGCTCGCTGGCACTATCTTTGCAAATAATATAAATTGAATATTGTATGAAACAGGTAGAAGAATGCAACAAGGTTCTCGAACTTTCCAGCCTTCTTTGATGCATTCCTTATAATAGAACTTCATTTCGAGAGAATTATCACACTTTAGTAGTTCATAGTAATGGCTCCATGTCAATTTTGGGGACGCTGTCCCCAAAATTGGAAAAGCAAGGTAACACATACTCCTTAACTCCTTTAACTTCCTGATATGCGAAAGTTCAGTTATGAGCCCACTTTAAAAAGTAAGGCCTGTTTAAAATGTTTATATTTCACGAAAATAATCTCTGCTTTATGCTGTTATCTGGAATATTTTTCGTATCTTTACACCATCAAACAGAATGACTATGTTTAAAAAGACAGATCCGAATCCTCAGTTAGATATATTTACGGCTCCCTCAATGCAGTTAGGAAGTCGTGCTTCAAAGAAGTATTCTGACCCCAACGCATGGCATAACCAGTTCTATAGCCTCGTGACAACCAAGATTGATGAGGAGATATTCAAGCCTTTGTTCCCTGAAGGCAAGAAGAGCGGCCGCCCAAACGCTTCCATCCGCATACTCGTGGCTATGTCTGTCTTAAAGGAGGGATTCGGTTGCAGCGACGAGGATCTGTTTGAGAAGTGCGAGTTTGACCTTCTTACCAGAAAGGCTCTCGGCATGGAACTTCTGACTGATGTAACCCCATCAATAGATACCTATTATCTGTTTCGCCGCCGCATCTGCGAATATCAGGAAAGAACTGGCATTGACCTGATGCAGCTCTGCTTCGAGCAGCTTGCTGGCAAGCATGTACACCTTCTCAAGATATCAGGCAAATGCGTCCGTATGGACAGTAAGCTTATCGGTAGCAATATCGCTCGCCAGTCTCGCTATGAACTGATACATACAACTCTGGTCAAGTTCCT
>NZ_JBQKHJ010000033.1:0-30519 GCF_052118345.1 Prevotella sp. LCP21S3_D2
AAGTCCAGACAATCGAGAGTTTGCAAAGAACCACAATGCCATGCAGCTCAAGACTGGCAAGATGCAAGGTGGATGCAGATGGGAACTGATACCACATGACGAGGATGGTCTGACCGTCAGGGAGATTGCTACTGGCAACACCTATGAGGCCGTCAAAGCTGTCACAAAGCAGGGCTCCAGAAAACGATGGAGAATTCCATGGAACAACAAAACCGGTTGGCGTTACTTTGAAGACAAAGACATTAAAGCCTATCAGCTAAGGAAGCAGATAGAAAGCCTTCCTTTGGAGGAGCAGCATAAACGGAATAACGTTGAAGCAGCCATGTTCCAATACAGTTTTCATACACGTAATGGCAAGACCAGATACAGGGGCTTGCTCAAACATCGTATGCATGCATATAGCAGATGTATGTGGATGAATCTCCGAAGGATGGTAATATTCCTGATTTCAACATTTCAAAGATCGATATTTGCCCTTTTCGGGCCTATCAGAGAAGCTTTCGGCTCTTTCAAAGCGATTTCTCGACAGATATTCACCAGCGGAGCCGATTGCTATGTTTCACTCAGAATGACCACACTGGTCAGACTGGATTCAAAATATGCCCCTTTTTAAAGTGGGCTCATAAATAAACTTTGACACCTCAATAAGTTCTTTTTCGAGGCTAAGATATGACTGCCAAAAGATGTCCGATTTCTTCATATTATCAAGCCTTTTCTAAAATTAACTTGTTAACCCAACTTTTTACTTTCTTCAATCCCCACGACAGACCTGATAGTACCACTGCTGCTATCATTGAAATTAAAATACCACCAGTCGTAGAGTCTTTCAGCCCCACAAACCACTCATTTACAGCATTCCAATTATCCTTTATCAACACAAAAGAACCGTAGAACACAGCGGCCATTATCATGGTTCGCGCTACCATGTTAAAATATCTTACAATAAATCTCAGAGGATTCTTCTTGCCGAAAGTCCAAAACCACTTATACACCAATATGATTTCATGTAAATCATTCCATTTCTCAAACTGTCCTTCAAATTCCTTTATAGACAAAACACTGTCAAACAACGCCCATATAGGCTTAATTTTCGAATTTTCTAACATAGGATGCTCTATTTCCCCATCCTGAGTCCGTGATTCAAGCAGTGTTATAGCCTTGAATATAGTCCTATTATCAACATCCAACCTAATACCGGCTATAATGACGTATGGCAATACATAGTGAAAGAATGGTATTCGGACACGTTTCTCACCTACACCCTTTTCTATGAATTCCATATAGCATAACAGACTGGCGTCTTCCATATCGAATTCACACAATCGCATCTCCAACCAGGTCTTAGCTTTCTTTATCACACCATCCGTTTTCTGATAACCGCACTCTAACAAAGACACAATGACATAACTTGTAAAGAAGAAGCTTGAACCTCTGTCAGACAACTCTCCCCAGCCTCCATCTTCATTCTGCGCATTAACAATCCACTGTTTTGCAGACTCAAACTCTTGTAAGTCTTTTCTACCAAGCATTACAAGTGTACGCAATACGAGTGCTGTAATGTACACTCTAGGTACCGACTCCTTTATGAACCCCCAACCACTATCATTATCCGCAATAAAGGTATGCTGAGATACAATCCAATCGATACCTTTCCTTAATATTTCATCATAGGTGTTTACCTCATTATAGCGTTTCAGTGCTTGTAACGCCCAACAAGTTGATTCTACATTCGATTCACCCTTTGTATTCGATATATATGGCCAGCCACCATCCTGATTTTGACTCTTTCCAATGAATGACAGGCATTGTTCCTCCTCACGGCACGGCTTCCCTATCATTTTGTAATAAAGCAAGGCGATAGACGTTGCAACGATTCCAATTTTGTTCGTGCCCAAATGTTGATGCCAACCGACATCTTCGCCTACATGCCTCTGATTGTCGGTCAGAGTCTTGGTGCATGCTTTTACTGCTGCATCCAGCTTATTGCAATACAGATTTTTCATCAAAGTGTGGTTTTAGTCTCGCAATTGTCTTCTCTATCAATTCCCAGTTCTGATTCTCCACCCAGTCCCATCGATCTTCGCAATCCAGACTTGTTGCCAGCATATATCTCAGATATTGTCGTCGCAGTTTAAAGTCTGACTGGTAAGTCATTATACGCTCGTCCTCAACAAATAAGTAACGATCTAACTCTTCTTTCTTATTAAAGCATTCGTCTAACGAACCATAACAAGTACCTGCGATTTCCTTCTCGATACGCAAGTTTAGCTCCACCTTTGCTGGTATACAATGCAGATGTGCATGATAGCAATGTATATGATCCATACCCTCCAAAATACACGACCCCATCTTGCCATGCTCGTAAAATATGCAACTACCATACACTTTCACCAATATTTGCCTTACCTTCTCTTTAAGAGCCTTGAATTCATCCCAATATTCTGCAGGCAAATGAAGACAAGCCCCGATATGCTCTTTACTGATAATCAACAGATACCCTTCAACTATAGGTCCCAAAGACACCATCACGTAGAAATGTTCAGTTGTATAAAGTATTCTTTCCTTTTCTGGTGGATAGCAGAACCTGCATATCTCCTCCATCTGGCAGCATAGATCTACGACTTTGTTCATATCTTCATAAAATACTATTTCCATCTTGTCCAAAAGAGATACGAGCATAGCGTCCATATCCCTTTGGCTATTGATGCCATTTTATTCATTGGTTTTATTCTTGTTCCTTTCAACCATTTGCATGCTTTGCCTCTTCTACAACATCCGAGAAATCCTGCTTATGGATATTCTTCAAACCATTGGCATAGTCCCAACGCCTCAATCTTGTTACGTTGCTGTAAATAATAGCGTTAGAACTTCAGAATCGTCCCTCCCCAACTCAATCCTACTCCAAAGCCAGTGACCATCACCTTCATTCCTGAAGTGATTGCTCCAGCCTGAAGGCATTGTTTCAAACCAATCATAACAGTAGAAGAAACGGTATTGCCAGTTTCTGCAAGATTTACATAAAACTTGTCCTTGGGCAGTACGCATACCTTGCGAATTGTATTGAGCATAAACTTGTTTGCCTGATGGAAGACGTAGTAATCAACCTCGTTCTTCTCCATTTTGTTCTTTGTGAGTATTTCCTTCATCATAGTTGGTACTGCATCGAGGGTAAAATTGAAGATGGCAGAACCATTCATATATAAATAATCATCGAAACGCTGGTGTCCGTCTGCATCCTCAGCGACCACTCCAGTAGGCCGTTTGCAACGGGCAGCTCCTGTCTTGACGATAAGATGTTCTGCCCCTGAGCCGTCTGTTCCAAGCACGCATTCTCCAATCTCTGCTATTCCTTCATTTGAAATCAAACAAGCTGCAGCCCCATCACCAAAGATAGAGCGGTTGCTCTTGTCAGAAGGATGAAGGTATTTCTGATAGGTTTCTGCAGTGAGCAGAAGAACATTCTTTGCCAATCCGCTATCAACAAAGCTCTTTGCCATTGCCATTCCATAAACACATCCCGAGCATCCAAGATTGTAGTCAAACGCACCTGATGATGTGGGAATGCCTAAGCGATTCTGAAGTATGCAGGCTGTAGATGGGAGAAAATGGTCGGAACTCTGTGTGCAGAGAAGAAGAAAGTCTATTTCTTTGGGATTGACATTGTATTCCTCAAACAACTTGCATGCAGCCTTCTCAGCCATATCTCCTGCGGTCTCATCTGCTGCTGCAAGATGACGTGAGTTAACACCAACCTTTGCAGCAACCTTATCCACACTCCATTCGGGGAACTCCTTTAGAAGTTCCTCATTGGTAACCACCCTTTCGGGCAGATAATATGATATACCTTTTATATATGCCATTTTTCTTTATTATTCAAAGGACAATACAGTTCCTGCCCAACTTAATCCCACGCCAAATCCCGCTATTAGCACTTTGTCGCCATTCATGAACAAACCTTTATCCAAACAGTCTTCAAGAGCCAATGGAATGGTCGTGGAAGTCGTATTTCCTGTATTCTCCAGATTTATATAGAATTTTTCCTTTGGAATATGGCAAACCTTACGCAGTGTATTCAGCATGAACTTGTTCGCCTGATGCAGAACCACATGGTCAACCTCTTCCAATGATATTTCGTTTTGTCTTAAAGTCTCATTTATCAATGAAGGGACTCTGTCTATTGTGAAATTAAATACACTTGAGCCATCCATATAGAAATAATCGTCCCTTCTCATATTTCCTTCATTGTCCAAAGTCTCGTGCCCCGTATGGGTCAGATGTCTTGCTGCACCGTTCTTTACTATCAGACAATCCGCGCCACTACCATCAGTTCCTTTTTCAAAATTTCCTATTCTTGCAAAACCATTCGTTGAAATTACTGTCGCGCTTGCCGCCTCTCCGAACAGTACCCTGTTATTGTCTTCAGGATGAATGAATCTTGTTATGGTGTCTCCAGTAAGAAGCAATACATTCTTCGCAAGTCCGCTGTCAACGAAACTTCCTGCAATGGCAAGACCATACACATAACCTGAGCAGCCAAGGTCAAAGTCGAAAGCTCCTGCTGTAGTCGGGATGTTAAGTTTGTCCTGTATAATACATGCTGTTGGTGGGAGGAAATGGTCGGGAGATTGTGTAGCCATGATGATGAAATCAATCTCCTCTCTTTTTATTCCACTCTTTTCAAACAGTAGGTTTGCAGCCTCAACGGTCATGTCACCTGCCGTAGTATCATTACTTGCAATGTGACGATTTGACACCCCTACACCCTTAGCTGTTTTCTCTACACACGAGTTCTTTAATTGCTCTTGTAAAGCATTGTTATCCAACGTATGGGGGGGGGTAAAACATTTTATTGACTTAATATATGCCATATTGATTTTCTTTTTAGATTATACTAATACACCTTCTCCTCCTCCGCTAATGTCTATTGCTCCACCTGTCATCCATGAAGATGCGTCACTCAACAGATATATTGCGAGGTTTGCCACGTCATCCACTTGTCCAAACCTTTTCAGAGGATAGTTCTGTTCTGCCATTTTTAAATCCTCTTCGCTGAGGACATTTGTGATCATATCAGTCCATACCATACCAGGACAGATGCAGTTTACACGTATCTGACGTGGTGCCAATTCAAGGGCAAGACATTTTGCGTATGACACGACAGCACCCTTTGATGCACTGTATATTGCATTGCCCATAGAAGGACTCTCGTATGCACGTGAAGCTATATATACGATTGAAGCGCCCTTATTCACCTTCTTCTTGGCAAGGAGTTCCGCCTGAAGAAGCATAGGAGCTTCTATGTTGGTCTTCATCACAAAGTCAATGTCCTCTTGTGTGACAGCCTTGCATGGAATGCGGTTTGCCACTCCGGCACACATCACGACACCGTCGAGCTTTGGCATTTCCACAACCATTGTTTTCACAACTTCCCTGTCACTCAAGTCTGCAGCCATAACTTTATGTTCGCCTTCTGGCAACAGGTTTATAATCTCATTCAACCGCTCAGTATTCCTTCCGTTCATTATCACCGTTGCACCCATCTTGGCACAGGCAAAAGCCGTAGCTTTGCCTATGCCTGATGATGCTCCAGTGACAAGAATCTGTTTGCCTTCTAAGGTAAACGGATTGTATATCTCTGTCATAATCCGCAGCTTACTTGTTGTTGATGAGATTAAAAACATCCTCAACTGTGACGCAAGCTTTAAGCTCTGCTCCAGTTATAGCCTTGCCATATTCTGTTTTAGCAAGGGCAATCACACCCATGCCCGTGAGTGAAGACCACTCGTCAAGTTCGTGAAACTCTGTTGACATCGTGATTTCTGAAGCATCTGTGTCATCAAACTGGTCGGCGAAGTTCGCCAAGAATTGATTTTTGTCCATTTTTCTAACAATTTATTGATTAATACTAAAAATACGATTCTTAAACATCCAATTTCTGTGCAGGAATGCCAATGTATAGGTACCCATCCTTTGTATTTCTCATTACTACAGATCCAGCTCCAATACGGGTATTATTGCCGATTTTCAGATATTGCAATACTACACTCTTCACTCCCATAAAGTTGCAGTCGCCCATGGTTATGCCGCCTGAGATATTGCACGAAGGCATTATCACGTTATAGTTGCCAATTCTCGTGTCATGCCCAATGGGTATATATCCGTTGAAGATATTGAAATTTCCTATTTCAATGTTACAACTGACCAAGCATCCTGAGCATAGAAGATTTCCCTTGCCCATTCTGACATTGTTTTTGTCCAACCATGTCACACTTGGAGCAATGATATTCGGGAAATCCACCAACGGATTGTTTACTCCTCCAGCAATCTTTCTGACCACTTGTGGATTACCAACAGCTATGGCAATGTCCAACGGAGTCTTCCACACATTCAACGTTTCCATTCCGCCCAACACCTTACCATATTCATTGGCTGTCCCTTTTATTTCTTCATTGTCGTCAAAGAAACCTATCAGATTCCAACGGGGTTCTTCAAGGCTTTCATTTATCAACCTTATCAAGCAAGCTACTTCACGTCCGAAGCCGCCTGCACCAAATATTGCTATATCTTTCATTTTATATTAATTATGTCCATTAAATGCTTCCATTGTGGCTTGTCCTTCAGCTGAGATGCCGTCACGCACAAGCACTTTCTTTATTGTGATAAATATCACTTTAAAGTCGGTCATGAGGGTGCAATGATCCACATACCACACATCGAGCTTGAACTTCTCCGTCCAGCTGATGGCATTGCGACCGTGGCATTGCGCCCATCCCGAGATGCCTGGTCTCACCTCATGCCTGCGCATCTGCTCCCTACTATAAAGAGGAAGATACTGCACCAACAAAGGTCGCGGACCAATCAATGCCATGTCGCCCTTGAGCACGTTGATGAGCTGCGGGAGCTCGTCGATTGATGTGGAGCGGACGAACTTCCCAACCTTTGTGAGGCGGTCGGCATCGGGAAGGAGATTGCCGTTGGCGTCCCGCTCGTCGGTCATGGTCTTGAATTTTATGACCTTGAATATCTTGCCATCCTTGCCAGGCCTCTCCTGTAAGAAGAATGCCCCAGCCCCTTTGTTGGCGATGGTGAGCCAGATGTAGATGATGAGCAGTATCGGCCAGATGACCAATAGTGCGGCTAATGTGATGGTGAAGTCAATCACCCGCTTGAAAAAATGTTTGTACATAATTACTAAAAATGATTCATTATCGCCCTGAACGTATGCTCTGTGGTATAGTTATCGAGGAAGAACTGATAGCCGTTTTCGCCCATCTGACGGATGTCGGAAGCGAGCATGCAGTCGATAGTCTTGACAAACGCCTCCACCGAATTGCTCGGGCAATAGAAGCCATAGCCGTTCTGCTCTGCCAACGCTCCCGTATCGCAGTTCGGGTCAGTGCAGGCAATGATAGGCTTGCGGCTCATCAGGTAAGGCAACAGACGGCTCGGGTAGTTAGGGATAGTGAAGCGATAGTCGAGGAAGATCAAGCCCACATCGCACGCATCAGCCAATCGGTCATAATCCTCCTTGGGCAATCTGCGGAAGACCGACACAGCCTTCGGACGGCACTCATTCACGAAAGCCTCCAGCTTCGGGTATTCCGTACCGTCACCCACAATCACGAAATGGCAATCCTCACGGTCCTTAACCGCCCTCATACACTCCACCAGAAACGGAATACCTTGCGGCTTTCCCATATTGCCACCATAGATAAATATAGGCTTATCCGTTGGCAACCCATATTTCTCCCTTATACTCTTCGTCTCTTCGTCTCTTCGTCCCTTTGTCTTTTCGTCTCTTAGTCTCTTTGTCTCTTCGTCTCCAGAAGGCACATCATACGAATTAGGCGCAATCTCCACCTTCTCCGCCTTCACCTCCGGGTTATGCTCCAGTACAAAGCGCACATTCGCGGGACTCATGCAGCCGATGAAGTCAGAGATGCGATAGAGCTCCTTCTCCTTCTTTCGGAACATCCTGTAGAGCATTCCTTTCACGCCCGTTTTCGTCATCATTCCCAGATCAACGGCATTCTGCGGAAAGATATCCTTCAGCAGCAGGTAGGTCATAGCCTCAGGGTTCCTCCTCTTTGCCGCCTTGATCACCTTGTTGAACGTGATGGGAGGCGTGCTATACAGGATAAGGTCGAACCGCACATCGCTGAAGTACTTGTTCATGGCGCGCATAAACAAGTCCTCCAATAGCAGCTGTCCGACACCCTTCTCGATGATGGAAGTCTTGGTCACGTTGAGCGTCCTCACCCCAAGGCAATGCACGCCATTGTTCACCTCAACAGCGGTAGGCAATCCCGTCCGCCTCTCATTCGGGTAGATGATATACACCTCATGCCCCTCATCGCAGAACTTCCGCATCAAGTCCGTATAAATCCCACTTGCCGAGACATTCCTCATTTCCGAGGACATAGTTAGAAATAGTATGTTCATAATCATTTATTTATAAACTACATTATAAGCATTCAATGTGCAAGCCTATTACTATCCTTCTTGCGCAACTTCCAGAATATCTTCCGCTGACAGTGGCTGGTAGGCTCCATCTTTGGATTCGAATATGACGCTTCCTTCTTCAAGGGATTCCAAGGCATGCCATTGGCCTACAGGGACGCTCATGCCTACTTGGGCGGTATTGGGCGCAAGCTCATAAGAGGCAGTCTTCTCACCAGCATCGTTATAATAATGTTGCGCCACTTTTCCGCGAAGTACAATAATCGTTTCGGTAGAGCCTCTATGACGATGAATGGGGAGGATAGCGCCCGGTTCTACAGCATTGAGGATGCGCTGAGATGAGTCGATCGGTGTGGTGCGCAAGTCAAACGCTTGCCTCAATCGAGGACTCTCCTTCGCCTGTTGCGAAAGGGAGTCCATTATTTTTTGATCAATAATCATTTTTATTTCCTCCACACCATCTTATTGACGATACCCACATAACTCTGGATAATCTTCACAACCTTGGTGCTTACGTTCTCGTCCACATAGTCAGGCACAGGGATTCCATGCTGACCGTCCTTGCAGAGCTCAACAGCAGTATCTACTGCCAGAAGGAGGCTCTTCTCGTCGATGCCGGCAATGATAAAGTCGCCCTTGTCAATGGCTTCGGGACGTTCGGTAGATGTACGGATGCAGATGGCAGGGAAGGGGTGACCAACGCTGGTGAAGAAGGATGATTCCTCGGGGAGCGTGCCAGAGTCAGACACGACTGCAAAGGCGTTCATCTGGAGGCAGTTGTAATCATGGAAACCGAGAGGCTCATGCTGGATGACGCGCTTGTCGAGCTGGAAGCCGCTGGCTGCAAGACGGTTGCGTGAGCGAGGATGGCAACTGTAGAGGATCGGCATGTCGTATTTCTCTGCCATTTTGTTGATGGCATTGAAGAGCGAGAGGAAGTTCTTCTCTGTGTCGATGTTCTCCTCACGGTGGGCAGAGAGCAGGATATATTTGCCCTTCTCCAAGCCGAGACGCTGATGCACATCGCTTGCTTCTATCTCTGCGAGATTCTCATGGAGCACCTCTGCCATAGGTGAGCCGGTGACGTAGGTTCGCTCCTTCGGCAGTCCGCAATCGGCAAGGTAACGTCTAGCGTGCTCTGAATATGCCATGTTCACATCAGAGATGATATCCACGATTCTGCGGTTGGTTTCTTCGGGGAGGCATTCGTCCTTGCAGCGGTTGCCTGCTTCCATGTGGAAGATAGGGATGTGCAGACGCTTTGCGCCAATGACGCTCAGGCAGGAGTTGGTGTCGCCAAGGACGAGCACTCCATCAGGCTTCAATGCTGCAAAGAGCTTGTACGAGCAGTTGATGATGTTGCCGCAAGTTGCGCCAAGGTCATCGCCAACTGCATCCATATAGACCTCGGGTTCTGCGAGCTTCAGGTCGCGGAAGAAGATGCCGTTTAGGTTGTAGTCGTAGTTCTGACCTGTATGGGCTAGGATAACGTCAAAGTACTTGCGGCACTTGTTGATGACTGCGGCAAGACGGATGATCTCAGGACGTGTGCCCACCACGATAATGAGCTTCAGCTTGCCGTTGTCTTGCCAATGAATATCGGTATAATCAAATTTCGGTTGCTTTTCCATAAAGTTATTCTTTTACTACCTTATCAAAATATGTGTCAGGACGCTGAGGGTTGAAAATCTCGTTGCAGTACATGACGGTCACGAGGTCTTCGTTTTCACTCAGATTGATGATGTTATGAGTGTAGCCAGGGAGCATGATGACGGATTGGATCTTGTCGCCACTCACCTCATATTCGATGATTTCTGAACACGGATCAGACGGATTCAACGGATTTTCGGGGCGAAGCTGAATCAATCCATGGCCTGAAACAACAGTAAAGTATTCAAACTTTGAGTGATGCCAATGCTCGCCCTTGGTGATTCCGGGCTTGGAGATATTTATGCTCACCTGTCCGCAGTTAAGCGTGTGCAAGAGTTCCGTGAAAGAACCCCTTGCATCCACATTCATCTTGTGGTCATATATCGCTTTCTCCTTTGGGAGGTACGAGAGATAGGTGGTCATGAGCTTGTAGCGGAGACTGCCCTGAGGGAGGGCGATCATATTGATACCGTCCTTGTTGGCTGCTGCATCGGCACACTCGTGGATGATGTCAACGATTTCACCCAAAGAGGTCTTGTGGGTGATTGGGCAGTAGCAATACAAGTGATTTTCAGAACACGAATTGCACGAATCACACGAATTATTTGCCGGTACGGGATCGAGTCCATCATAGGTACAGTAGTGTGCTTCCCCTTTGAGTGCTCTTATCATCTCATCTACCAAATCATCTATATAGAGCAGCTCCATTTCCACACTGCGGTCATTGACCTGTATGGGGAGATCGTTGGCGATGTTGTTGCAGAATGTGGCGATGGCAGAATTGTAGTTCGGTCTGCACCACTTGCCGAAGAGGTTCGGGAAACGATAGACGAGCACCTTGGCGCCTGTCTCCTTGCCGTATTCGAACATCAGTTCCTCACCAGCTTTCTTGCTCTTGCCGTATTCGCTTGTGCCGAAACGACCTGCAAGGGTGGCTTGGATGGAGCTGCTAATCATAACAGGGCAGTTGTTATTATACTTCTTCAGGTTGTTGAGCAAAGTGGAGGCAAATCCGAAGTTGCCCTTCATAAACTCTTCCGGGTCTTTCGGGCGGTTCACGCCTGCAAGATTGAAGACGAAGTCGCATTCCTTGCACCACTCATCGAGCTGCTCTGGAGTGGAGTCGATGTCGTATTCATAAACGGCATCAATCTGCAAGTCGCCATAACAACGTGCCTTGCCTTCCTTTATGTTATTGAGTTGGGAGCAAAGGTTCTTGCCAACGAAACCTTTTGCTCCTGTTACTAAAATACGCATGATAACTATTTCTTTTTGAACACGAATTGCACGAATTACACGAATGATTGCAACGATATATATTCGTTAGATTCGTGTTCGTTAATATCATTCGCTTCTGTAATCTCTTGATTTTGCTTTTGGCTGCAAACCGAGGTCTTCGCGAATGAAGTTGAGTTTCAAAAGCAATTCTTTCATACCCTCAACATCAAGTCTGCGAGTGTTATGGCTGTGATAGTCTTCTGTGCGGCTGATGGCATCATCTCCCTCAGTGAAGAACTTGTCATAGTTGAGGTCACGACTGTCGCATGGAATGCGGAAATAGTTGCCCATATCCTCCGAGCGAAGCATTTCCTCTCGTGTGACCAGTGTTTCGTAGAGCTTCTCACCATGGCGAGTACCAATCACCTTCACTTCTGTCTCTCCGTACTTTGGATCGATTTTAGCATAGGTCTGCTTGAGAGCTTCTGCCAATACCGCAAGAGTAGCTGCAGGTGCTTTCTGAACGAAAAGATCTCCATTGTTTCCATGTTCAAATGCATAAATAACAAGGTCAACGGCATCATCGAGGGTCATCATATATCGAGTCATGTTAGGGTCGGTGATGGTGATAGGCTTGCCTTCCATCATCTGCTCTACCCACAGAGGAATCACGCTTCCTCGGCTTGCCATCACATTACCATAGCGAGTGCAGCAGATAGTAGTCTTTGAGTTTGCTCCAAGCGCACGTCCCTGGGCAATAGCTACCTTCTCCATCATCGCCTTGGAGATGCCCATGGCATTGATAGGATATGCAGCTTTGTCGGTAGAAAGCACCACTACGTTCTTCACCTCATGTGCAATAGCAGAAAGCAGCACATTGTTCGTACCCTCAACATTCGTACGTACAGCTTCCATAGGGAAGAACTCGCACGATGGCACCTGCTTCAGAGCAGCCGCAGAGAACACATAATCTACACCTGCCATTGCGAAATCCACAGCCTGACGGTCGCGCACGTTGCCGATATAGAACTTCACCTTATGAGCCACATCCGAGCGATTAGCCTGAAGAAAGTGACGCATATCATCCTGTTTCTTCTCATCGCGTGATAGAATACGGATTTCACGAATGTCGCTATCAAGAAAGCGACGAAGTACTGCATTACCGAACGAGCCGGTGCCTCCTGTAATAAGGAGGACTTTGTCTTTGAAAATGCTCATATTAATAATTGTTTAAATTTATTCTTTTGTTTTAATGTTCATTATATTATTTTCTATAAGTAACCTCTTGCCGAAACATTCCTCAGTCCCGACTCCATGGTCAAAAATAGTATGTTCATAATCTTAATCTCTTAGTCTTTTTGTCTATTTGTCTTGTAGTCTCTTAGACTCATCAACTTCAAGTCATTTCGTGTCGCCACAGGCTGGAAATAAAGCGTATCGGTATTATTCACTCCATAAGGGAACTTAAACACTCCGAACTGGAAGGTATAATATGGCATGCAGTCTTTCTTCTCCTTATAGATTTCTGTGAAACCTTCCTGTAGATTACCGCAGTACATGTGTACATACTCATCCTTGATGCCAGCACCTCTCTTACGACCGAAATAGAATTCCATTCGAGATGTATTTCGGCCATCGCCTTCCACAGTAGTAGAGAAAACATATTTGTTTTTCCACTGACAACCATAGATGCAAGAACCATCAATAGGAGCTATCATTTTCACGGAATAATCCATAGGATTCATCAAATAGATAAAATCATCTGCAAAGGGAGCGTCAGTAGCATAAAGCAAACCCTCAGGAAGCGCAAAAACTACACAACCACGATACTTCTGGTCGTTGCAGCATATACGTTCTACCCTTTTGAAATTGTCTGTCACCTTCCATATCGCAGAAGCATCATCAAAATCACCTGTGAATATCCAAAGGCAATCGCGATAAGGGTCATTCACGATAGCATGAACGTGATTAATGGTGCCTTGCGGGAATGTATATACAACATTCCACTTATCATTACCGATACGTTTATATACCGATACCGGCTTTTTATCCCTATTGCCAAGATACCCTCCAAAGTAAATCCCATCATCTACAGAAGAAATCCCTTCCACCTGAGTAAATATCAATGGTCGAATACCTTCACCACAGAAGAACCCCTCTGACAGCTGACCCGAATTTAAGTCCAGCTCATAAATCATACTCCCTACAGAAAGTAGCACAATATCTTCGTTGAGAGCCCAAGCAGAACGCACTCCCATTCTAAGCAAGCGATACAAGTATCTCCAATGCCCAAGTATTCTCTCTTTCTTGCTCTTGAAAATAGAAAAGGATTTCACCAACTTGCCGTTTTCCAAAATGAGCACTTCTCCCCAACGGTAGCATACCAATCTGCCTGAGGGGAGAAAACAGAGGGGAGAAAGGCTTTTCTTCTCCTTATTAATATTATAATGCATATAACAATCCATGTGTACAATAAAACCTTTGTACTCGTTTAGTAATGTTACAAATCACTTCATATCCTATAGTTCCGAGGTCCTGAGCCATATCATCAGCCGTATAGGTCAAATCTCCACTTTCACCGATAATAACCACTTCAGCCCCCATTTTTACGTCTGGGATTTCTGTCACATCCACCAAAGTTTGATCCATACAGATTCGCCCTACAATTGGTGCTTTACAGCCATTAATCATAACGAATCCTTTATTCGAAAGCAGTCTGTTTAGGCCATCGGCATAACCTGTTGTGACAGTAGCCACCTTCATTTCCTTTTTAACCATGAAAGTTCTACCATATCCAATCGTTTCTCCAGGATGAACGTTCTTCACCATTGACACTACCGATTTCCATGTCATAGCTGGTTTCACTCCATTAGGCAGATGATTATCGACATCCGGTTTTAATCCATATAGCACTATCCCTAAACGCACAATTTTCCCAATACCCTCAAATTCGGAACTGCTTTTCAAGTAATAAAGACCGCCAGCCGAATTGCAGCAATGCACGAAAGGCAGTTTCAAGTCGGCAACAGCATCTGCAACAGCCTTAAACTTTCGAATTTGGCCATAAGTAAACTCCTTTGCATCTTCTGAGTCGGTATCGGCTACACACAAGTGGGTAAACAAACCTTCTACTATCAAAGAGTCTGAATATTTACGAATAATCTCTTCGCATGAACTTGTGTTATCACCGTCTAAACCTATTCGGTTCATTCCAGTATCAATGGCAAACTGGCATTTTACTCTTTGACCTGTTTGACTCAACGCCTCTGCATACTCTTCAGAAACGATAGCTTGCGACAAATCAAGGTAAGACAATGTCTTCGCATACTTTGGAGAGGTATATCCCAAAATCAGGATTTCTCCTTTGATACCTGCATTCCTCAGTCCAACAGCTTCATCGATATTCGATACTGCAAAAAGTCGGCATCCTTGTTCGGACAACCACCTTGCAATATGAGCATCACCATGGCCGTAGGCATCAGCTTTGATTACAGCCATTATTTCAGCATCTGTCTGTAAGCTATTCTTATAAATGAAATAGTTCTGCTTTATCTGGTCAAGGTCTATCTCAATCCATGACCTGCGCTCCATCTGATTTACAATGATTTCCATTGTTATATTCTGTACTTCTTCGGAACGAAGTAGGGGTACGTTGGATTCTTCTGGTTATTAATATAGTTGAACAATTCTTTAGAACGTGTCATATAAACCGGCACGCCATCAATGACAGCAGATTTCAAGATACCTGCCGTCTGAAGGTCATTGTAGAAGTTGGCTTCTGCGAAGTATTTTGTCCATCTGTGCCTGCGTTCGCGTATGCGCAAAGGAGTCTCTCGCTTACTTTTTTTGATAATGAAGTCGCGCTCAAAATACCAGTCCTTTACTGGCCATTCAGGTATTTCCTGCGACACATGGAAGATGGTGAGGTAGTCTTTTATATCCACCCCAATACCGATGTTCCAAGCATCATGTTCTGCACAATAAGCCCAAGCACTGTTTGGTCCGTGAGCCGTTGGCAATTCACCTTCTATGTTATGCTCCATCATAGCCTCGGCATGAGCACCAATTGCAGTAAGAGGATTGAGCGGAAACTTACTGATTTCCGCATCATCATAACGCATAAGGGTGAAAGGAAGGAGACCGGCAGTTACAGGAGATTGGAAAACATTATAGACCGTTGTGAAATTCTGAGCCACATCATCCATATAGTTTTCTATATAATCGCCATCGCTGTTCTCTTCCTCAAACGAACGAATTGCAGGCATAGCCAATGAGCCGCCCTCGTTGACCAACTCATACAACTTGTCAATAACTTCCTCTGCCGACAACTTAGCACCTGCAAGTGCATTGTAAGACGAATGAATCACCATGATGTCATCCTTCTTCACGCCATTGTCACGCAAGTAGGCAATAATCTTGTTAAAGTCAATAGGTTTGGTCTCGTCCACACGCACACCCTCAGAAGAAGCTCCTCGGAGCTTCTTCAAGGTCTTCACATTGTTCCAGTAGAGGCAACGCAAAGCAACCTCCACCTTGGGCGAAGCCAACACTATTCTATGATAAATTGAACCTAATCTCATTGCTTACATTTTCTTTTCTACAATTTCAGCAAGCTCCATCACGGTATTCCAAGAAGAGATTTCCTTTAACTTGAAGATGAAGTCATATTCTTTCTCGATAGCAACCAAGATGGCTACTCGATTAACGGAGTCCATATTTTCTGCATCCATAAAGTTGAAGTCTTCCTGAGACATGATGTTTTCATCCTTGAGTACTTCAAAAGCCAAACGCTTTACGTCATTAATTACATTCTGATCCATTGTTATTCTATTTTAAATTATTACAAGTTAAATATTGATTTGATTGCCTTTCGATCTACTTTGCCATTTTGGTTAAGAGGAATTGTACGAATAAACAGCCACTTGTTAGGCACCTCATAAGCAGGAATTTCACTGGCAAGTGTTTTCTTATGCTCCATATAATCGTACTCTTTTCCTTCAATAACCATGGCAAGTTCGGTGTTACCTTGTTCGTTGGTGAAAGGCATGACAACCGAGAATTTTCCTCCAGAGATAGCAGAATAACGATTCTCAATTTCGCCAAGTTCTACACGGAAACCATTAATCTTAACTTGGAAGTCCTTGCGGCTAACATACATGAGATTCATATCTTCCGCGTAATAGCACATATCGCCTGAACGATAATAGCGTATACCATCTATCAATAGGAACTTCTCCGTATTTTCCTTTTCGTTCTCCCAATAACCAGGGGTCAATTGATCTCCACACAAACAAAGTTCTCCTTCTATGTTTGGCTCGGTTATAATATGGTCTTGTTCATCCAAAAGAAGCAATCCGCTATTGTCGAATGTTTTACCTATACAAACAATATCATTTGCAGCTTTGGGATTTGCAATATTGTCTTTGTCAATCAGATAGTATGTACAGAATACTGTATCTTCTGTTGGACCATACATATTATAGCTCACCATATTATGGTTGCCTTCATGCCATCCTTTAATAACTTTACCGGTTAGAGGTTCACCACATAATATATTGTAGCGAACACTATCCAATTCAACCTCATCCAAGTAAGGAAGAAGATTGCGTATCATTGATGGTACCATCTGCAGAACGGTTAGCTTATACTCTTCCAATAAACCTGCGATATATGTAAACTTCACCGCCTTATTAGGGACTGTATAGATACTTGCTCCTTTTGCCAGAGGTATTACATAAGATGATACAGAGAAATCGAATGTCAGATCGAAAGGTTGTAGACAACGATCCTCTGAACTAATATCAAGCCCAATATGGTTCATGGAGTCAATAAAGTTAGCAACATTACCTCTTGTAAGCTGCACGCCTTTAGGTTTGCCAGTTGAACCTGAAGTGAATATGATATATGCCAAAGTATCATCTGTAACATCTTTCACAAGCATGTTACCAGTACGCACATATCCATCATGCTTAAAAGCATCAGTTGGGATGAGCTTCACACCCTCCACCGGTGACTCGTATTTGCTATCTGCAGAAAGAATAGTGCTGGTATGTACACTTTCAATTACCTCTGCATGTCGCTCTTTAGGCTGATTTGGATTAAGAGGAACATACGTCTTACCTTGAAGCCATAATGCCAATATTGACGCATAGGTGCGAATGTCATCTGTTGCATACAAGCAAACCAGATTGTCTTCGCAACCATCAATTGCACTATAAATTTGCTCTACATAGTCAAACAGTTGCTTGTAACTATACAACTCATCGTCTATGCAGAAAGCTAAAGTATCTGAATCTTTCAATCCAAACACTGGCAACATAAATTGTTCTTTAAAGTTTATCATTGAATTCATTTATTAATTGTTCGTAGATATCAAAGTACTGATTGTTAACTTTTTTAAAATCAAAGTTACTTAAAACTCGACTCCTACAAGCGTCACTATAAGATAAGCGACCCTTCTTAGTCATGATATCAATAGCATTAAGTACTCCTCCAATATCCCCAGGTTCCACAACCAATCCTGTATCTTTTGTCAGCAGCTCCGGACACGCAGTTATGTTATAGGATATTCCTGGAGTGCCACAAGCCATGGCCTCTGCTGTCGTCATTCCGAATGTTTCAGCATAGGAAAGATTCAATAAAACATCAGCTATAGAATAGAATTCTGCTAGTTTTTCTTTTCCTTCGACGCGTTGGATGCCAATAATGTTTGGTGGAAGTGTTTTCTGTTGCTCAGATGTTACTCCAATTAAAATAATGATATATTTTTGTGGTAATTGAGATGCGACTTTCAAATAATCATCCCATCCTTTACTTGTGCTCCAATTTGCGGCAGCTGACATTAAGACATATTTTCCCTCTATCCCCAGTTTAACTTTAAGGTCGCTTTGTCGATATCTGAAACTATCTGTATCAATACCATCATAAATAACGGTTACTGGATATTTTGAGAAAAAAGATTGATCCGTTACAGATTTAAGCCAATTAGAAACTGTCACGACTGCAAGCTTTTTAGGTCTTGTAAAGAGTGATCTTTTCAATGTAAAATTGAACGATGAATTATCTACAAACCAAGAAGTTGGATAGTCTGTTCTAGCGGGGCAATTATTACAGGAAGATATCCATTTATAGCAGTTATAACCAATATAATGGCTGCAATGGCCAGTAAATGGCCAACAATCATGAAATGTCCAAACAACCGGTATATTGTGCTTATTTATAAAATCAAAAAGAATCTTATAGTTAATATAATACCCGTGTATGTTATGTAGATGTATGATGTTGGGGTTTAACTCTTTAATTTTTTTTACAAGACGTTTTGTTGCAAAATAAGAGCCTAAACCATGTAAATCTGTTAAGCGTGTGAATAGTCCATGCCACCTTACGTCCCAATCATTCCCGACCCTTATCAGTTCTGATCTCGAGGGTATATGTTTTCTTCCATATACAATGACGCTTCTCCAACCTTTTGAAAGAGCAATGTCCCCAATATCTCTTGCAATTGATCCATTAGAGCCATTATTTGCATCAACATTTATTTGAAGTAAAATCGGCATATTAACAAAATGAGTCTATAGTCCATTTGAACATTTTCTTAATATCCGTCTGGGGCGACCAACCAAGTTTTCTAATCTTTGAAGTATCCATAATCGCGAGTTTGAATGGCAAATATGGCATATTGCTAGCCTCCTGGCTAAATCTTACTTTGGTCGTTTTCTTTGGGGAAAGACTAGCAATAAGCTCTGCAAGATCACGAATACTGATAAGGTTCTGTTCTGCCGCTACATTGTACATGCAACCACTCTCACCCCTTTCCATAATCATAAACATTGCGTTTACTGCATCTGGAGTGTAAGTATAGGTACGCATTGCGCTACCATCAGAATGCAAAACAATATCAACACCCTTTAGAGCACAATCTATAAATTCTGCGAAGCCACGACCATCATCAAGTACAATACCAGCCCCTAATGTATGGCAAAGACGAACGCCACAGAAGTCAATTCCGAAATCATCTTTATAACATGCAAGCATGGTTTCGCATACACGCTTTGCTTCTGGATAACATGCACGTGACTTCAAGTGCTGGAGTGGTCCCATGTAATCCTCCGCAATCTTTATATCTGCTTTCTGTTCGCCAAAGACTTCTACGGTTGATACATAGAATATACGCTTTGTACCATGAGTGCGGGCAAACTCCAATACATTATGTGTTCCATTTACATGTGCCCATAACGTATTGACGGCAGAACGTTTGTAATCCATAGGGGCGGCAGGCCCTGCAGTATGGAAAATATACTTTACATCACCATCATATTCTATAGGAGTATTTACATCTTGGTATATGAAAGAGACATTAGGGAATTCAAGCAATTCTCCAAAAACCTCTATTGCTTTATCATTATTACGTGCCATGCCAACAACACGCAAATTTAGATTATACTTAAGATCTATGTCAACTAATGCTTCAACGATATAACGACCTAAACGGCCGGTTGCACCAGTTACAAGTATCGTTGAATCACGATACATATTCCAGTTGGAGATTCCTTTGCGGATAATGTCCAAATCTCTTGATTCCATGTTCATAATAGTATCTATTTTTAATTTAATCCAAATATGTTCTTATTCTCCTGAAGTTCTACCAGAGCCTTCAGAATATAATAATCCTCTGGTGTTGTAATCTTTATATTATGATTATACTCCTTTACCAAAGGAATCTTGTTACCCATATATGTATAAGCCAAAGCGGCATCAAGAAGTGGAATAGGCGCATCAACACCTTCTACATCCTTGTATGCTTTGACAAGAACCGAAAGTTTAAACGACTGAGGTGAAGTTAGACTATATGTGTCGTCTCTCTTCTTAAAATCATCAAAACCTGATACATTGCCATCACAAACAACAACTGATTCAATCACAGGCTTAACAGTCATTGCACAGCCCTCTTTTGCTGCAACTCGCACATTTTCGCTAATGACGTCACGTTCGATAAGTGGACGTACACCATCATGAATAACAACTACATCATCCTCTTTTCCACCATTAATAAAGATGAAATCTACGCCATTTTGTACGCTTCCCTGACGATCTTTACCACCAGGAATAATGCTTACTTTCTTTGTGAGTGGATATTTACGAATAAGCTCATTGAAATAATCGATGTATTGAGGGTTGCACGCAACCACAATCTCATCAATATCCTGACAAGTATCAAATTTTTCAATGGTATATATGATGATGGGCTTGCCATACACCATAAGAAACTGTTTGGGCATACCTGAGGTACGCATACGCTGGCCTGTACCGCCAGCTAAGATTAATCCATAATTCATAAGATTATTTATTTATTATTATATCAACAATAGACTGAACCGAGTTTGCATTTTCGTAAGGTGTTGTATCTGCTACCAATTTGCGAATTTCACGAGCATATCTTGCCATGTCAAAGGATAATATTTTGTCAGAGACTTCGTTGTTTGATTGTCCGACAATAAACGGCCACTTGTCCATATCCAAAAAGAAGCCTTGAGAGTCAATGTATTTTTTAGCATCAGGGGCGTAAACTATAATAGGTTTGTATTGGATTGCAGCCTCCCACATGCAGGATGAATAATCAGAAAGGACTATGTCACATGCCAATAGAAGTTCTTGAATATCCGGATAATCGGTAACGTTTTCTATTAGAGATGAATCTATATCGAAAGAGCCAATTAAGTGATGGGCCCTAAACAAAACTTTCACATTCTTCCCGAATCGTTTATTTAGAGACTTGGATAGTAACTTTACATCTAGCGGTGGTATTTCATCTTTATAACTCCTATGTGTAGGGGCATATAGGACTACAAGTGTGTCTGGCTCTTCAATAAATTTCCTTCTTACAAACTCCCTGATCTCATTCTTATTCTCTTGATAAAATATCTGGTTTCTTGGCATTCCCGTTCTTAAGATCTTTCCATCATATGCGAATGAGCGATGTAGAACCGTTTCAACAAAGTATTCAGAACTCGCCGTAAAATACGTTGTTTGCTTATTCTTCATTTTGAACTCAAACTCCGTATAGTCAGAATAATTGTCGCAGGAGAGTCCTACTTTTTTGAACCAGCCACCACCATGCCATGTGTTAATATAAACTTGTGATTTTCTAACAGGCATATAAATATTGGAGGTGTCGTTAACTATAATAAATCTAGATGTGCAGAAGTAATAAAAGTATTTGAATGATTCTTTTCTTACATAATAGACCTTTTTCTTATTGACAATAGAATCAGGATTGCTAAACGCCCAAATCAGCTCATATTTATTACCATATTGAAGCATCTCTTTATATATATACATTGGACTGTCTGAAAATTGTTTTCCGTTGAAACTAAGAAATAGAACCCTATTCTTTTTTACAGGGATAATCCAAAACAGCTTAAGTGTTGTAGAAATCAAAAATATTACTATTTGTTTTAATTTATTTCTCATATACTATCCAATTAATAGTCTTGTAATCATAAACATAGACCATCCAATAACTAATAGTAATGATGGCCTTTTTACTTTCATGAATGATGATTTCTCATCTGTAGCATAATCTGCGTAAAAAATCACAGGAAGAAACATAAGGTAATAGAAATGCCTTGTCACGCCAATTGACACGAACAGCATAACAGAAAACAATATTACCATAGAAACCCAAAAAGTGTTATTGCCTTTAATTTTTTGGATAAAATAAAATATATTACCAACAACAACAGGAATAAAACATACATTAAATATACTAATTAGTTTTTCCCAGTTATTGATTGCTCCCCCTATGTATAAAGGTTGAAGTATAGTAAACACATATGCAAATGGAAGTTTCCAAACATCGTTTATATCGTTTATTAGGACATATTGTATGAAGGTTCCAGCATATGATGAATCTCCTGACCTCTGAGCGACATAACTATTAAGTTTGTGTGTAATTGTTTCGTTGTTATAAAGAAACACATAATAAATGGCAACAATCGATATAAATGTTATAAAAACTGTGTAAATTTTATTAGAATATTGCCGATTTGATTTTCTCATTTCGATTATACCAATACATAGGAGGATTACAGGTAATATACCGGTTCTAATCAATGAAAAAACAGCAAGAAGAACGAATAAACACGAAAAATCTTTATAATTTATAATGTTCTTGCTTCGATAAACTACATTTAGAATTGCTAAAAAAACGAGGGTTAAGAATTGATCCTTATATAGAAAACAGCAAAAAACTATTGGATATGGTAAATATGCGTATAATTTTGCTGCCTTAAGAGCTAGTTTTTCTCTATTGGGGAATACAAGTTGACATAAATCATATATCAATCTAATACATATTACACCAAATAAGATATTGATAATTTTAACCAGTATAACACTCTTGAAAATATAAGTTAGTACACACACAATCCAATACCAGAGGGCGATATCTTCTACATAGCCTTCATAGTCCCCTACACTGAGAAAGGCATCAGTGAAGGCAGATACATCGATTATATTATTAGCATGCTGACTATAGTAAAGAGCACCATCTTGATACCTTAGGTCATCACTATCATAATTAGATCTTAGATATCCAGTTGTTAGTTGATTACTAAAGAATAGCGTACTACATAACATAATAATTCTCAAAACAAATCCATGTAGGCAAATTTTACTAATAACTGATTTTGTCATCATTTATCATTCTTAATAAAGTCAATACAACTTTGTATTAGAGCGTTTTTATATGTTCTACATTCAGGCTTGTTCTCAAATTGATAGGTGGTGGATAATTTGTTAAATGTAGATAGGACATCATCACTTGTTTGCATTCTATTATTTCGATAATCTGCTACACGGAAAAAATCCATCAATCCACCATATCGACCAGGTGAACCAGTTAAATTCTTGTCTGATTTCATAACTTCTCCTAGCGTAAAAATCACTGGTGTGTCAATTCCCAAACATGGCAGTGCACAATGTATTCTGCTAGTTACAACATATCTTGCATGAGAATACTTATCAAGCAAAGCCTCTGCGGTACAAATCCAATCATGCTGTGTTTTGTGGTTGCCTACCGGTACCATATGGCTCAAGTATTCTGCACTGAAAAGGACATCATCTGTAAACATCTTTGAGTATGCATGATAAAACATTGACGCCTGATAGAGACTAATTAAGCGATAACGGTGCTGGAATATACTAATCTTTGAAAGACGTGTAGCTTTAAATGGATTTTTAAGGAAATAAAGGATAGACTTTAAAGCATTACCCCAATAAAAGATATTCGCATCGCTACTAACAACATGTAGAGGAGGAATATATGGGTCAACAAAAATTACTCCTTTCCTTTGATAACTCTTCTTATACTTTACACCAAGAGTCAAGGTCATACAACCTGAGAAATATGCCTGTATTCCCTTAGATTGTAGCATTTTTGCAGTATTGGTATCTCTACAGCCTATAGGCTCGTATTTCTTGAAGTATTCAAAGCCACCATTTTCAAGCATTTTATCAAGCATTGCCGGCATAATGTGGACAGATGTCATCAGAGGAATCAAGTTATCTTCTTTTGGCGGCCAGTTTTCTGGATGCCAGATATACCATGCATTCATTATAGCCTTTGTAGGTTCATCTGTCTTAAAATCACAAATGCTCTCTTTTTCAAGATAAGAATCAACCTGTGGCAAGAACTGCATAGCTGCAATACTTTGCATGTAATCGCCAATATTTTTATCTGGTCCAACCGGACTTGTAACTAATAAACCGTATTTCATTATTTATCTCTTAAATGTTAAACATGTTTTTTATCATTTGCAAACTATAGGTCAATGCTTTATTACTTATAATTAAGTTAATGAAAAAATATACCACAAATCCCAGAGCTATCTGAACACCTAGTAGAACATACATATTTTCAATAAATAGTTGCAAGGATAGTAGGGTAACACACATAATAAAAGAAGCTAATAGCGAAGGCATAATATCCACCAGAAGCTCAGCTATTTTATATTTTAACATCACCTTGTTTAGGCGTGCGTTTAAATAGACATTGACAGGCATTACTATAATCTGTCCAAGAAGAACAGCTGTAACTGATCTGAAAGCGACAATGGAAACCAATAGTGCTAAGGCATTTAGTATTTTTTTATAAATTTCTATTCTAAGATAAAGATCGCTACGGCCTATAGCATTTAACGCCCATGAGTTTGCAGTCATAATTGGCCACGATAGAAATATTATGCACATCAATTGCATATATAAAGTGCAGTCAATCCATTTATTTGTCAGAAGGACCACAACAAAGGGTTTGGAAGCCGCCAGCATTCCTAACACTACCGGAAATACAACAAAGGAACTAATCTTGATTAATCGCCTAAGCATGTCCTTTATGTCATCGATGCTATCTTGTTTTTTCGCCATATAAGGAAATGCAACAGCTTGAATGGAGCCATTGATACTTGTAATCAAGGCTTGAGGGAATTGTTTGCCTTTTCCATATAGTGCCAAGGCTACAGGACTAAATACTTTGCCTATAATTAAACCGCTTACATCATTATATATTGTTTCGAGTATATTAGCCGAAAATATTTTTAGGCCAAAAGAGATTATTGGCTTAAGTCTTTTATAATCATGAACTTTTTTAGGATACCACCTTACGTAAATGAATGAAATAATAGGAGTCAATGTATACACGCCTAATTGGTATGCAATAAATGACCATATTCCAAAACCTCTGTAAGCCAACACTACACCAATGCAGCCACCGAGCAAGGTACCCAAAACGGAGCATATCATTTGTTTCTCGAATTGAAGTCGTTTTGCTAAATAAGCATTCTGAATAGACGTTATTGAACATGGAACCAAAACGAGTGCAGAGAATCTCAAATATGTCGACAGTTCATTAATGCCATAAAAGGACTCAATAATAGGAGATAATGCAAATATCAAACAGTAAAGGATAATGGAAACGGTAACATTCAAATAGAATGTTAATGAGAAATCTTCCTCTGTACAGTCTTTTTTTTGTATCAACGCCGTATTTAGTCCAGATTGCACAAAAATTTGGCATAGTGATACGACCACCAGTATTATCTCTATAGAGCCAAATACCTCGACATCAAGCAATCGCGCTAATATGACTGTCACTATAATAGAAATGAATTGTCCTGCAATCCTTTCTATAAACTTAAATAAAAAATTACTAACTGGACTTTTTGCCATACCTTATTGATAAGTGTCCGAAACCTGGGTCACTAAGCAATTGCTGCCAGAAAATCTGATTACTGATTACTGATTTTTTTCTTTATTCGGTTATCTGGGTTTCATGCAGTTTGTGAAGTGGCCTTTTCGGGAGAAAAAGTTGTTTTTATAAATTTTAAATATGAGTTACGACTGTCTTTGCCAGAGATGTGGCAATTACTTGATGCCATAACCTTATGATTAGTGCGGAGCAAAGGTGATGAGATTTTTGTTTTCACTCGTACATTAGGAATGGTGTAAACATAATCTCTAGTTTATCTTATAGTAATATTCCCCAACAACCATGGTTTGCACTTTGAGGTCTGAATCGTTTAGAGCAGATGTGATAAGAGCTTTATTAATAGGAATGTGGATTGTAGCAACTTTGCTCATATTGTCACGAAAAATCGGTAACTTGTCCCACAAAGTCTTTACCTGTTGCCTTATACCGTTTGAATCTGCTATATCTCCTTTTGTGCTGAAATCTGGATATACCACTATTATCGGCAATCCCAATGTATTTATGGCATAATCTATCTCTTCATTCAGCGCTCTGCTATTCTTTGTGTTGGAACTCAAGAATAGTATCACATTCTTTGATGTTCTCAACCGTTGATGCAACCTTGGTTTAAGAGTTGACTCCCAATCACTACCATCTCGAACATTATAGGTTTTATCATGGGCGTTAACAAATGGGAAAGCTGAGTCTGCTGCCTTCCATGCTTTAAGCATATTGTAATAACAGAAATCCTTTGCAGCATTAGCTCCAAGATTAGTTTCATTAAATGGTTCTGCAACATAAAATGCAGTATAGTTCGCAGTTCTGTTTGACATAATTATAAATTTTTAATAGAGACTTTATCCTTCATTCCCTTCCACACAACAATATGGAAATCGCAATTGATAATATCGTTATTCATATGAAGTGCGCTCACCATATAGCTAAGAGCCTCTTCGTGCGAAATATTTGCTCGTGACAACCCTGTACCCATAAGAGGTAAGATCACAGGATAACCTTGTGAACGCACATTGCAGAATTCGATCAGATTTTGAAGCGCCAAGACATATTCCGCTTTTGTAGTGCTCGCAGCAAGTTGATTATCAAACTTGCTCAACCCAAGAAAGAAATATGTAAGATTATCTGAAACAATCAGTTCTGCAACAGTTCCGCAAGCATATCTTTTACGATTTCCTTTCGGTTTCTCATCTTTGGACAGATGCACTTCCGGTTTAATATGAATCAATGATTGTTGCAGTGCTGCATTCAGAGTATTTTCATCATACACATTTGTATTATATAACTCTCTCATTATACGACCATGTTGTGTAGTGCGGGAGATTAGATTATCGTCCACAATCGTATCAAAACACCGATTTACCGATATTACTATATTCCTTCTTCCGTTGTAGCCTTTTTCTACTATATCTGGCGAGTACATATCTCCATATTGAACGACAACCTTATGCCCTGTCTTAGATGTGAACACAATATTTTCATTAGCGTTCAAAACCTCAAAGGTTGAAATAATAAAAGAAATACCTGCTACTATTATTAGCACAAGCAATCCAATCATTAGTTTGCACCCAAAAGTCGCAGACGAATCCAGAATGCCATCTAACGGACTAAATAAAGAAACAAATCCCCATAATGTAAAAGCAATACCAACATAAGCGCATGTCTTTCTATATATAGCGGATTTATTGAGCCATATCCGCTTGATTATGCTCATTATCTTTTTCATAATTGGATAATATTTCTTGTATATCGTTAATATGATTAATGTTGATTTCTACTATTGGAATATTTTTCTCGTTCGCAATGCGATACTCCTCCTTTACCCATGCGGATTTTTTGAGATCAGGGCTCATTAATACCAAAACAAGTTGTGCCTTATTCAGCTCTTCAACAACTCGTTCTTGCTTATCAATGCTGTCATTATCCAATATATCAACATAGCAGGATGCAGATTGAGAAATAAGTTCTTTAAGTTTCCTCAGCTTTTCAATTGTAACGAGACCATCCCTTAAAGTATAACTGCAAAAAACTAACATAATATATAGGTGACAACGAGAATGGTAATAACAATGTAGTAAAGTAAATGCGACCAGTTCAATAAAGAACGGATAAATCTCCAATTAGTTCGCTCTACCTTTTCTTCAATAATACCATTTCGCTTTCTTATCGAATTTTGCTCTTTTGCTATGCCTTCTCTTAACTTATCCTGATAGTAATAAGTCATGCTGTCTAGTAAATAGAAGAAGATAAGAACAGCAATTGATACTATCACTATAAACTTGAAATCCTTCACTTTTAGGGACATCATCAGTGTAATAGCTGAGACTTCAACCGTTATCCAAAGTTTCTTGATGTCGAAACTTTGTTTACTAAAGTTGGAAACAGCCTCATGAAGCTGATTAATCTTGTCCCAACTAAGTTTGTCTTTCGTATCATTCTTGTTATTCATATTCATGCTGTTATATTCGTATGTGTCCGAAACCTGGTTCACTAAGCAATTGCTACCTGATGCGGGCAGTTTGCGAAGTGTCTTATTGTTAAAACGATAAATTGTTAATTGTCCCTTTCGGGAATATTTGTTGCGAGTGTTACCTATTACCACGAAACTCGCGATATATTTTCTTTTGTAACGTAGGAAGTATCGAACTTCAGCTTTCGCTTCGTGTGCGTGCGCGTTCTTACGGTTCTTACAGATTGCAGACTTATATATTAGATATGCAACTCGAATCCTACTAATCCAGCAGCAGACTTCCATTATTGAAATTAGCGAAGTCTTTATAATCCAGAAATGGAAATTGTGATATATCTGTCACATCATATGCTATTTTGCAATCTGAAATTGCTTTTTCTAATCCTTCAGAGAACATCTTGGTTTTTCGCTGTGGCTGCAATAATTGCATGTATTTTATCTCTTCATACAACCAAGGAGATAGTGTCTTCTTCTTTAACCCACTATTTAGCGGAACAGATTCTGAACTTTCAATAAATACACAAAACTTCGACCTAAGGATTGTTTCAAGCAATGCCATGGATAAAATTGCATGTACATGAGATGTAGTAAAGTTGCGTTTTTTGTAATCGTAAGTTTTACGATGTTTGCAATAGCAATATTTATCATCAATCTCTTTCAGTAGTTGATCGGCACTTCCCCAAGCAAAAGAATCAACGAAGCAGGATAGTTTTTTATACTTCTTCAACCATGCTGCAAGCAGATGAGCTTCCTTCTCATTATTGTGTGAGTGCGATATGAGAACATCATAGTTTGAACCATCGAAAAGACCTGAAGGGAAATAAGCATCCTTCAACGTATCGCCCTTGATTATCCCATCAGAAGGAATTACAAGAGTGCGCATCTTCTTCTTGAAAGGAAGCCTTTGTAATGCAATGGCTTTTACATCGTTTTCTGACACCATGCCAGCAAGTTGATTGATTACAGTAGTATTAGTACGAAATGCGATATCCATATGTTAATTGTATTTAATAGCATTCAAATCGAGTGTCTTTGCTGTAGGTGGATAAACAACAATATTTAATCCGCCAGGAATTGCAAGTTCTTTGATCCCAACTATAGTGTCTAAAGTGTATTTAAGTATAAATTGTCCTGTTTGATTAAGTCGAGACAACCCCATACCCATAAGTGGCATATAAGTAGGATTATTACCTGCATGTTTTGCAATAAAACGACACACACTACTTATGCAACGTCCAAATTCAGAAAGTTCCGCATATGCATGATCTTCATCATCGAAATGAGTGAGAGCAACAAGAACATATGTAACTTGCCCAACTTGAACTGGTACACAGGTGCCAAGAGGATACTTCTTATTATATCCGCCTTCATTTGGTCGGTTAGAAACCTCTATATATTCAACATTATTCTTTGTCAAATAGCTTTCTATGTGTTCATGTAATGCAGGATGGTTATACTTAAAGTGTTTATTGATAAATTGCCCATGCAAGCTAGAAGGGCTAACTATTTTTGTGTTTACCACAGTGTCAAAATATTCATTGACAGGAATCACAACATAGTTTGTACCGCTTGCAAAATCGAATAAATCTCCAGCATTAACATTAACCGTAAGCGTGTTAGAGAGTTTCAGTTTAAGTGAATCCTTTCTACGCGTTAAAAACCACGATATAAGGAGGCTTCCGCCAATTACAATAAAAAAGTATATAACAATCACCAGTGTGCATGGGTTTTGAACCTGGAATACAAAGCTGATTAGTGTGACTACAGCAGATACTGTACCTAGTGTAGATACAAAAGTTTTACAAAATTCCATACTATAACTAATCTTCAATTGCTGCACGAACCTTTTGATAATCGTATTCATACGTAATTGCAATCTTATATTATCCTATGATTGCGTCTCTTATCGCTCCATAATTCCAGCAGAGTTCGCCTTTATCGTTTCGGCAATCTGATCCAATATGAATTCCTACCCATCTTAAAGATTCGGGGCACTTACTCCTATTGGGATTGATAAGGCCATTGTATATGATAACAATGTTCTTCAAAACGCCATCATCAAAGTCCTTACGAGCCATCTCACATTCGTACTGAACATAACTTCTGTTGTCAATATAATATCCTTTTGCGCAACTCGGTGGCATTGTTGTCCACTTTCTATAATGCTCGCAGTTAAAGCAAGCGCCACTCGTAACTGTTGAGGTATGTTCTCCAACAATAAGAACAAAAGTTTTGGATATATTGAGACGTTTTCTCAGGCTCTTCTTTATATTGCAGTTTAGAGTGTCATCTGACGACTGAGTTACTTCATGAACATCTACAAAACTTAACTTTAGGTTGTTGTTATTGTTCCACGCGAATTCAACAAGCAAGTGCAAAATTACGAAATGTTTTTGTAAAAGCACTCCTTTGGTGTTGAGAAATTCAATTTCTTTCTTGGTCTCTCATTAATTTTTGCCGTAAA
>NZ_JBQKHJ010000034.1:0-30082 GCF_052118345.1 Prevotella sp. LCP21S3_D2
CCAGAATGTCTGAAAGTCTTTGTCGCTGTACATTTTACTTACGTTTAAAATTACTGGCGACAAAGTTACATCTTCTTTCTCAAATCACCAAATCCGTTTTTGGACGCTTACAACAAGATAGTTACGATGGCTAAGTATTATGGTTACGACCGCTAAGTATTATGGTTACGATAGCTAAGTATCATACTTATGGAGCATAACCCTATCCGTGATAATCGGTGAGTATCGGTGGGATTATTTCTTCTTTCTGTTCTTCGCTACCTTCTGGGTAATGATTCTGCCTGGATGTTCTGTGTCCCATACCGCTGCACCTCCATGTTTGAAATAATCCCAGAGGATGATGAGGAGGGCGAGGACGGAGAGGACACCAAAAAGTATTAATAAAAGTAATAACATCTTGTTTTAATGTTAAATGTTGAATGTTTAATTATTGTCAAGCTCGGCGTACTTTGAGTGCTGGCTCTTGTACTCTGGTACGATCTCCTTCATCTTCTTCACGATTGCCATATCATCGTAGGTGAAGGAGAGCTGATAGAGGTCTTCCTCGTTCTTGCGTGCCAACTCGTATGGATACTCACGAACCTTGGCTACCATGATCTTTGGATGATGGGTTGGAATGGTGGCTTCTTTGTCGTTCAGAACTTCCTCGAAGAGTTTCTCTCCATCTCGGAGTCCAACGTACTTGATGTCGATGCCATCTATTCCAGAAAGGGCTATCATACGCTTTGCCAAATCGGCGATGCGGACTGGCTTACCCATATCGAAGACGAAAATCTCGCCTCCCTTACCCATGGTTCCTGCCTCCAATACCAATTTGCAGGCTTCTGGAATGAGCATGAAGAAACGGATGATGTCAGGATGGGTGACAGTGATAGGACCGCCCATCGCTATCTGCTTCTTGAAGATTGGGATAACGGAACCGTTACTGCCCAAGACATTGCCGAATCGTGTAGTGACAAACTGGGTAACGCCCTTTACTTCGCCATCCACAATCGCCTTGTTCAATGCCTGGCAATAGATCTCGCAGATTCGCTTGCTGCAGCCCATCACGTTGGTTGGATTCACAGCCTTATCGGTAGAGATCATCACAAACTTCCTGGTGCCGTACTTCACTGCCATATCGGCTATCACGCGCGTACCATATATATTATTCTGTACTGCCTCGGCTGGATTGTCCTCCATCATCGGTACATGCTTATAGGCTGCGGCATGGAAGACATAGTCAGGATAATTCTCGGAGAAGATGCGCTCCATACGGGTGGCATTGGTTATGCTGGTTACGATGGTTTCGCAAGGGATATCGGCATAGTTCTTGTTCATGAAGAGGCGGACATCGTGCATTGGGGTCTCAGCTTCATCAACGAGAATCAGGCGCTGTGGCTTATAGATGGCAATCTGCTTTACCATCTCGGAACCGATACTTCCGGCTGCTCCCGTAATCAGAATGGTGCGACCGCTGAGGAGCTTTCCTATCGCATTCATATCCACTTCGATTTTGTCTCGTGGAAGAAGGTCTTCGATATCCACCTCTCGCATCATCTGATGACGGAGGTTTGACTTGCCGTCCCAGCTCTGTGCCTTCGGCATCATCATAATCTTGATACCTTCTGCGGTAAGCTTGTCGATCATATCCTGCTTCTCCAGGAACTTCTCTGTGACCAGAGGGCTTACGAAGAGGGTCTTGACATTCATCTTGTGCATGACGCCTGTCAAAGTCTCATCATAGGAATAGACTTCGCAACCCAGCAGGAATCTGCCTACCATTGCGGTTTCTTCGGTAGTGAATCCTTTGACGACATACTGTGAAGGATGGTCGTTGCGCATGGACTTTGCCAAGGAGATACCACCCTCTCTTACTCCGAGTATGAAAACCGGAATCTTGGTTTCAGCTGAAAAACTGGAGTCGTACATATACTTCACGAGGATTCGCATCGTCCACATCTCAATCATGGAGATGAAGAGCATGACGACAATGGACTCTGTGGTAATCTCGCAAAGGATATTTTCTGGAATCATCAGGAGAAGTACGCAATTCAAGATGAAACCGACAACGAGGGCTCCGGAAATGCGAAGCAGGTCAACGAATGATGAGTAGCGCATGATACCGGAATAGGTATGGAACATACGCATACCTACCACGAAGAGTGGCAGGGAGCAGACGAACATGAGGAGGTAGTTCCAGAAATGGGAAGCTATCACCTCGCCTCCTTCTGCGATATAGGTTGCTATCATACCCGCTATGACGATAGCAATGCTATCGAGGGCGAGAATGCACCAATATGGCAGGGTTGCCTTTGAAAAATACCAATTCGTCAATTTATTCGCAAAGAGGGATACTTTGAGTTTATATAGTATCCCAGAGTATGGCGTCTGAGAAGAGCCATTCTGATTGTTTCTATCTCTCATAAGTTTATTTCTTGGAAAATATTAAATGTATAAACTTCATTCTCTACAGCATCCAGACTGGCACCGTACCGGTACTAGTTACTGCTACTTTTATATCTTTGAAATTATTCATCATGATATTGTTATTTTTTCGAAAACCTACCCGTCCTTCCTTACCGTTAAAGAAGGAGTTTTTCTACCTCTCCGTCTCTCCTGCAAGGAGAGCTCCACTTTTCTCACCAAGCCTCTCTTCCCTCAGGGACGAGAGGATGTAACCGCCCTCCGGTGCTCAGAACCGCTGCGCTATAAGGTTGGCGCACCATCAAAGGTCTTCGCCATGGTTGTGCGGGATGGGACCGCCTTATTATTAGAGCATTTGCTTAGAAGAACGGCGAATCAATCTATATCCATAATTATCTGCTACAGCGTTTTGTAAAAGGTGGATGCTTGGGACAGGAAGATCTATATATTCATGCAAAGCATCACGACTTTCAATGAACAATTTATAGATACCATCATGCTCTCCAACAATAGCTTTAAATTTAAACCATGCGCCTTTTATAGAAAACATATCTAAGTACAATTCTGGATCATATGTAAATTCTAAATTCTTCAGTTCGATTTCTGTCGTAGCAACTTCTTTAACTAAAGTCCATTTTTCCTTAGTGTCAACAGTGGTAAGCATCCAACCCCTATGACAATACAACTCCTTCTCCAGTGTTTACTGGGGATACAGGGTATTTTAAGAAATTGGACTTTTCTGATTTTTAAACAGGTTTAACTAAAAGTGCCTCTGTCATCAAGGCATAATCCCTTCTTCCAGCTACAATCATGTCAAAGAATCCCCTGAAGAAATCCAGTGGAGCCATTGCCATTAGCTTGCAGGTTTCAACGAAAGTAAGGAAGGTTGCTGTGACTCTGGCACCCTGCTCACTGCTAAATCCACCGAAGTTCTTTCGGAGATTTGTGAATGGGCGGACTGCGCGTTCACAACAGTTGTTGTCTATCAAGACGCTGCCTATCTTAGTATATGCCATCAGCTCTTCCCAATGCTTGGTCATATATGTCAAGGCTTGTTGTAACTTAGCAGAGAGCTTAATCTCGTTTTTCTCAAACTGTTGCAACAGTGCCGTCGCTTGCTGATAGAGGTCGTGTAAAACTGGTAGGGATTCCTCACCTCGATGCTTGACTATCTCTTTTTCTGTGCGACCCAACACTTGATTTTCAACTTCGACCTTATATAATATACCGATCAAGTCTATGAATGCCTGTGCCAAGGTATCCTTGTAGTCACGACTCGCCGAGACAAACAGTCTTCTAACGTGCGACCAGCAACATACATGAGTACAGTCCTTCAACTTATTGAAGTAAAGGTATGCAGCATAGGCATCGGTCATCAACGTGCCCTTGAAGTCACCAAGAAACTCCTTGATAACCTCTTTCTTACGACTGCCATACAGATAATAGCAGACCTTGGTGGTCAAGTTGACAAAATAGTAGACTTAGACATACGCATCTTCTCATTAACCATGCGATACATCTCACGTCCACTCATTGTTCTTGCCATGCATCTTACGCCTACGGGCTTGCAGTTCTCCAGTAAGCTTGTCAACCTGCTCCTGCAAACCGGCAATCTTACGATCTGCCTCTGCCTGTAGTTCCTTTTGCTTATTACCCAAGGCAATATTGGCATCCAGAAGTGTCTGGACAGTCTGAACCAATTCCTTTATCTGATCTAGATATTGCTTACGTTCCATATCCGATAATCCATCACTTGCCGAAGATTTCCCCACCTCCAGCAAGTAATTGGAATGCATTATCATGCGCTCTATGTCTATATGTATATCTGCCATAATATGAAACGTTTGCAGATGCAAAGATAATCATATTATGAGACTCAACAAAACGCATAAAACTTATTTAACAATCTAATATTCAGTATTTTACGCTATTTTAGAGACTTAACGTTAGTCGTAATACCACCCTATGTCAGACATGTTTGCAGTATCGCAAAACATCGAAAACAGGGCTTAACAAGCCAACCTTAAAGCTTTCTACAACACTCTGAAACACGTAAGCGGTGCCATCCTCTGGATCTTCGCCCAAAGAGCGTATCACTCCACAAAGCTTGTCATAACCTCCACGCATATCCTGATAGTTGGGAATATACTTATATTTTACGGCACCATATTACCCTGCTTGGATGGTGTTGGAACTGCACTGGTTGAATCTGGCGCACCTGCAACAACACACTCCACAACATTTGGAGCCTGGAACTTCTTCTTATACCACTTTTCAAATACATGATAAGGAACTCCATTGGATTCGAAAAATTGATTTACCGAAATGCCTGCTGGTACTGCCTCCGCTTTATAGCGTTGCCACAGGCTCTCAAGATCTTTACTACTTATTGCCATACTTATAACATTTAATGTTTAACATGGCGCAAAGGTAGCACTTATTGTTCAAACCGCCAAAATAGGGGTTGGATGCTTACAATTTTTCTAAGAATTACCTGTTTCAGTTTCAGCATAATATTAATTTTTAATTCCTTCTTTATATCTTACCATCTTATCTATCGCCTGAATCTGCTTGAGATAGGATGGGAACTTGAAGTATATCCACGAATCTTGTTCCTGCAACTCTACCATTCCTTTGTGAAGATGGCTGACTATTGAAGAACTGTGATCCATCTGAGTGATTTTCCCTACAATTTTATGGAACAACTCAGAAAGCGTGTTGTCCGGATGAAATGAATCTGTAATATAATTATATAGCTCATCTTCTGCAAAATGGGAAGAGAATACCAATGAGGTGGAAAGGAACCGTAATATAGCATACGCCATTTCTTCCTTTGCCAGATGGTTCTCTATGATTTCCTTCGCATCATTCAAAACTGCGGCTATCTTTGTCATATCCGATTTGCCGTCAGTCTTTGCAAATGCATCTTCCTGCTTGGAATCAACAGTGATGACAGAAGGCTGGTCGATGACAGGCACCTTATGAAGCAAGACGTAGCGCTGGAGATACTTACGCCAAATCAGGAGACGCGCTCCCTGCCATACTTCTACGGCTGCTGCGGTGAGGGAAGTAAAGAGAGATGAATGAAGAGTGAAGAACTCATGAGCTCTTCTCCCCAACTCCTCCATATCATCAGGGTATTCAATACCTGTCTCTAGCGAAAAGCCCCCGATTCCATCAATCTTTTCAAACCGATAGTCGCTTTGTGTAAGCAGGTAGAGCAATCGGGAATATTTCTTTGCTTCCAGGTCTGAAAGGAACAGAGCTCTTTCATCTTTACTTTGAGAAGCATAATTGTCATAGAACCCCCCCCATGAACAGATAGCCTTTACCTTGCCTTCTACAGTCTTCAAAAGTGCGAAATGAGCATCATACTCATAGTCCTCATCGAAGACTGGTGCATATTTGTCTGCCTCATATTCCTTGCCCCTGAAGAATTCCCGAAGATTGCATGGAAAGATGAATTCCGTAATTCCATTATGCTGTAATACATGGTAACCTTGTCCATCAGGAATATCAATGCCTGAAGCAGGCGTGAGAAACGGACGGAGAACGACATCTGGAATCAGTTCCTTCAATCCCTGTTCGAGGGTTGCATTATCACAAGGGAGGTAGTTGGCCAGGATGCGGAAGTTCTTCCACATCGATTCATCTAAATTTTCAAGCACCTTCTGTTGCTGGACATCCTTCCTGTTTGCCATCATCTTACTGTAGGCGATATCAGAAGTTTGACGGTTGTGATATATAGTCAATTTCTTCTGATAATTCATGAAGAGCTTGCGTAATAGATCCCCTGCATTTTTCGAAGGTTCCTTCATCTGCAGATAACCGATCATCTGGTCAATAGCCCGCCATGCACCCACGGATTCAGAAGGAGCCTCATGCTCTATCTGCAAGGCGTATTGGCGGATATTGGAGATACTGAGACAGTAGTTGTTTCCAAAGCGAACCAAAAGATGACGGTCTTTCTTACCTTTATGCTTGATTTGCTTGATAACGCCAACCCGACCAGCCAGAGGCCCGGAGAGGATGCGGATGGTGTCATTCTCCTTGACCAAGTCGCTGTAACGCTTTTCGACGATACTCAATCCTTTGATGTCATCACCTATTCTGTCATTGAAATAGACAAAAGTCTCCATATCCTCATCAGGGATTTTTGACTGTCTTACTATTTCGTCCAATGACATCTGCTTGCTGTCAGCAGATAGGATATGCGCCTTGGTAAAGAAGGTGCGTTCTACCAGTTCGGAAGTATGCGGTTCCATTTCAAAACCCTTGTACATAAAGTAGCCATATGGGGAGAGAACCTTCTTCAAACGCCTTTCATTTTGCACTCTGATGAAGAACATTCCCTGTAAGACCGGCACGAAGCGTACCTTCACTTCTCCATTTTCGTTCTTGTAGGTTTTTCTTCCTAAAGGAAAATAGAAGTCGGTGATGATATGATTGTATTTTTCACGCAGAAAATCTATGGATTGCTGCTCTGAAAAAACATCAGTCTTGACTATTAACCACATACAGGATTTTGAATTTGAATTGTAAACACAAGGAAAGAGTTAAAAAGTGTAACCAAACATCCAACCAGATTTGGTCGCAAGACATATTTCGGCTTCCCCTGAAAAGATGCCTCTTCCCGAGTTATTGGGGTTGTGAAATGTATCACAGCATTGAAAAACCAATAGACTAACTTCCACTAATCTTCAATACTTTTATGTCTTTCAACCTTACACATACATGATGCGAACAGGCTAGTGTTTAGCAAATTGTACTTCATAAACATTCTGCTTAGGGCGAAAGCCATATTATAAGTTCTTAACTCTTCACACTCTCCTGCATCTCTCTATGAGAAACACAGAAATACGTTGCAAAAATACTAAAAAAAATGTAAACACACAAATTATAAATGTTAAAATATTGATTTTCACTAAGATTTTCTGTTTTTAAGTTGAGAGGCGTATGAAATGCATTTCTCTACCATTCCGATTATCAGACAGTTACAAATTTCTTGCATCACTTACATCGAGATTCAGAAAAATGGTTCATAATGGTTCATTTCTAAAGCTCTATATTCCAACCACTTTAAAATTTGATAGGAAAGCCGAAAATCCACCATTGGCACCATTCACATCAGTGCTCCACAAAGAGCAATCAGCAGCAACTGTATGTATAAGACAACATGCCTTGGCAGAAACAGAAGATAGCATTTGCATATAAGGTAAGCATGACACACTACATATACACCCCACACGATAAAAAGCCTGGTGGGATTATGATGCGACAAAATTATAAAAACGAGGATGTATGCTCAAAACTACAGATGAAAACAATAGATATAACCCAACGAGGGTGCGTCACAGACTTATGACACACCCTCTTTGCATGGATAAAGCAGGTATGCTAAACATTGATTTACACTTTACAGACTACTAAACATCAAACATGCCTTAGATATTAAAAAGGATAGAAAAGCAAGAATTGTAAAATTATCAGAACTACGAAACCGTTTACCTCATTGCATGTAAATCACTGATAATATGAATATAAAGCAAAGAAGACAGGCTAGACGATAAAAGACTTTCATCATCTAGCCTACTTCCTGTCTTACTTCTGGTGGGTAAAGCTTAGATAGTTCATCGGCATGAAAGATGCAAACTACAAGCAAAAGCCGATCAACTATCTAACTATCAAGTAAAGAGAAAGAGCAGACGGTATATCCACTCCTATCGTTTTCTTTGAACCTTCTGAGAAGGTCTCATCATGTGAAGGGCCATGAAGAAGCAACGCTGGCGGAATGCCAGGTCATCTTCATCATCACGCTTTCCCCATCCTGTGCCTGGTCCGCCACCGCCACCACCGGATTGTGAAATCTTAGTGGCAGCATCCAGATAGCCCAGATATAGAGCAGCGGCAATGGAAGTCACCTGAACGGCATTATCCATGATGGTCTCTGCTATGGAACCATCAAAGAGAATGTCTCCTGTCTGCCTTGCCACTTGCCTCTGTTCAAAAGGAAGCGAAGAAAGAAACTCATGATATTTGGCTACCCGGTGCTTGGCATCGGTAGCCATCATCATATACCCCATTTGCTGCATTTCCTTGACGGTGGCCTTGCTGAGCAGAGGTACTTCCTTCTGAAGCTTCTTCTGTACCTCTTCAAACTTTCTCTCAGCCGAGAGGGTCTTGCTTTGCAACTGGGCAAGCTGTAACTCTGCAGTATGAAGTTTTTGAGTCTTGTCAGCAATTTTCTCATCCACATCTTCCAGTTCCTTCTGAATCCTATCAAGCCTGATCTTTGCCTCTTCGGCACTAATCTTTCCGGAATCACGGTCTCGCTTGAGTTGCTCAACCTCCTCCAACAACCGATTCTTCTTAGATTCCAAATTGGCAATCATGGTCTGAAGGGCCTTGAACCTGGCAGTGGCATGTTTGATGTCTTTCTCCAAGCCACTCAAAGTAGCGCGCTGCTCCCTGATGACAGTCTGCTGCCCCTCGATGGTTTGAGATAGCTGCTCATTCTCACTCATTAATTTTTCCCGAAGCTCTGCGTGGTATTCCTCCGTGGAACGATGCCGGGCTCCTGTTTCAGAAATTCTATCACCACGCTCCAGACCATACTTCTGATTAATCTTAGCGATGTCATTGTGAAGACTGCTGTAAATTCTGAGACCATCCGTCTTCAACTCACCGAAATAAGACTTCCAGGAAAACTTATTGTTCTCAGTAATGGGAAGCATTGTACAATGCACATGAGGATTGGTTTCATCCAGATGCACGATAAAGGATGCTATATTCTGTTCACCAAACCTTTCACATACAAATTTATACATGTCCTTAGCCCATTCTTCTATCTCCGGATGCCGGACAATATTAGAGTTATCAGCCCCTTTTTTGAGGTTCACCACCTGGTCACCAAAGGCCAGACGATGCATCTGATCCCTGGAACCCCCTAAAATGATATTGGCCACCGTACGGAAAAACGGCGGATCCCTACCCCTGTTCGGGTCCCAAATCTTTCGTTCCTCAAGCAGCATCCTGATTCTTTTGGGGACAGATGTTTTCTTGTCCACCTCACAAATCACCCCACCTTTCTTAATCTCAAAATTCAGGTGCTCGCGAGTAGAATCATAGTTGCCGCTCCAACGCTTCAACCTTTCGCCACCATTAGCATTGCGCAGAAACTCATTGCTCTGAGAGGTTGTCATGCCTTTTCCGGCTCTAATGTCGAGTACTTGTTTTGCCATAACTTCCATTGTTTGTCAGCAGGGACTGAAGGGTTCTTAGGAACTTTCCCTAAGCCTAATCGCTTACCTCGGCTTGCCGCACGAAGTCGCCAAGAAATTGGCAGGTAAGCCTCCGTGTTTCAAAGCGTTAGCCCTGAAACCGGGGATTAGGCTCCCCCCTGATGTAAAAAAGTGCGGTTTCCGGCGCAAGCGCCCCTGGAAAACGAGCCTTCGATAGAAGCAGTTTTCCTGATATGGCAGGACACCTGACCGAAGCCGAAAATGATTTTATCCATCGTGCCCATCTTCCAGGAAAGAGGGCTGAAGAGAGGCTATCCACCAGGAGTTGGAGAAAGCCCGGAGCTGAAGATGCTGGGCTTCAAATGCACCACCTTACTGGTTACCATGTTGCACACCTCCAGAATCTCATACTTTTGAAGCTGGTCAACAAAGGCCAGCACCGCCGGGCGACTCCATCCCCATGCCTTCACCAGTTGCGCGATGTTGACATCCATGTCCTTGGAAGCGAGCTTGGCCTTTTGGAAACGGATAAGCAAAGCCTGCAAAGCCTTCAAGCGAGAGAATCTGTTGGGATTGCGATACGAATAGTCGTTACAGAGATAAGCAATTAGCTCTGACGACATGTTGATGACGAATCTCTCCTCCTTCGGAAGCGATTCGCTACTGCTACTATTTTCTTTTACCATTTGAATATTTCTTTTAGATATAACCATTAACTATATAATCTACCTGAGAGACAGTTGAAGATTGTGATGCTCTTTCAAAAGCTCCTAGGCAGCATTCCTTCCCCGTGGCCAGGAACCCAAGCTGCGCCACCTGCTTTTCATCCCGGGAACAGGCGGAAGCTGCTTGAACGGATAAACCATACCGGCCATGAGTAGGATAAAGATCAGCTCACCCATCAGGAAGGCACGTCCACAATCAACCACTGCCACCACAATAGCAAGAGAGGCAAGGAGAATTTGCAAGCATCTGCTCCCATGAATCCCAACCAACACCCTGTCGGCAAGCCTATAGGAAAACAGCAGCAACGTCATCATCAAAGCCACCATGTAAACCCAGAGAGAGGTCTGAAACGGATAAAGGATGTTCTCCATGAACGACTTGGGACCCAGTTCAACCTCACCAACAATGCCAGGCAATCCTATATCATAAGGTGTAAGGCTCAAAGCCTTCCCTTTGGCCGCACATTCCACCTGAAACGAACAGGCTTCCTTGGCTGCATGAAAGTCCACCACCTGAAACACCAGCATACAAATGACAAGAATCAATGTAAAGAATTTTCTTCCATTGTCACTTCTATACATCTTGTGATATACATAGGAGATCCATGCCTTTACGGCAAGCGCCTTCCTTTTCATCCAAGGCATTCGGGCAGACAGGAAACTATAGAAGTTGCGCCACTTATCAGAGCTGGCAGCCTTAGGCTTGATGCAATAGTGGAATACAAAGGGAACCGATGTAAGCAGCATAGCCAGGAGCCATTTCAAAACAATCATCACCATCTTTTACAGATATGCTAAATTAGAAAAAGAACGAGAGAATCTCATCCATCTTTTGATACTCCAGAACTTCTGCCGGCACCCTGGTAACATCCCTGAGCACATGCTGGATGCCCAAAAGCATGGTTTCATCACTGTCGTAAAAGTGAACCGTCAACGAATCAATGACCCCATATTGCTCACTCCCCATGTGAATGATAAACATACTGCCATCCACCGGTGTGGAATAAGCTGCCGCCTTTAACAGCTTGCCATAGTTCTGCTTGCTGGCATAGAGGATGTGAAGCCCAAGTTTCTTCTCCAACCACTCTACCAAATCCTCCATCATTACCTGTTTGGAAGCAGGTATGACAACTTCCACGTAATCCTCATGAGGAATCGTAGGTAGAGGAACCTCCTTAAAGAATTCCGGGAGCTTGCTGCGCAACTCCAGGAAGAGCGTATTAATGGAATCCTTCCATTCCTCGCTCTCTAAAAGATTGTAGTCGCTTAATGTCTTAATCATTTGATTGCAATTATAATATTGATGATAGATATGATTTAAGGAAATACTCCGACAACACCTCTGTCAAGTTATTTTCCTTGTCTCGAACATGTTTCCTGGCATCCAACCTTTCAAGCAAGCCAGGCAAGTCATCTGAGAGGGCAAGAAGCTGCTCTCTCTGCTCCTCAGTCAACACGGCAGCAGAATAGTCGTCAATGGCCATGAAAGGCTGGATGAGCATCCATCGATAGTTGGCCTGCTGGGTGTTACCAAGGCGTCTTCTGGACAAAATATCCTCCTTACATGCCAAGGCATTCTGAATGATGCGCCGGTTGAATCGCATGCTTAGATATAACATGGTTCTGTCGTTGACATCATCCACTTGTGCCCCTACAGATGAGTAGAGTCCATCAAACACCCGGGTGGTACCCATGGTAAGCTTCTGCAGGGTCTCGGTATCCACCTGAGCAAGATACTTCATCAAACTCCTGAAGCATTTATCCTCCAAGGCTATGAAGTTCATCAGCTCGTCACCCTGCTTGAACGACGTGGCAGAGGAAAGCAGTTTGCCATAGGCAGCAAGCGTCGTCTTCAATGATGGATAGAGCGGATAAGTATCAAGTTTCTCATAATACTTCACCGCATCCTTGAAGATGGCATTCTTCTCCAACACCTTCCGCTGCATGGCAGTGTTCAGCTTGAAATACATCACCTCATGAAGCGAGCGAGGCTTGACAAACGCCAAACGGGTGATTTCCGCCCGTATGGAATCCGACACCATGAAATATGCCACAGCCATCGGACTCTTGAGGTTGAGAGAAGAGTCCCTGCCAAAACTACTGTAGGCAGAATCCCGTACCTCCAGCCAAGTGGAGGTAAGAGAAGAAAGGTCCTCAATGGACGCATCCTGCTTCTGCTTCAAAAGCTCCAGCTGCTGCTTGCATCCCTGTAATGCCTCCTCAGGCGAAGAGAAGGAAGGATGTCGCTTACAGGAAACCAATATGGCCATCATGGTCATACCGAATACAATTAACTTTTTTATCTTCATTTTATTCTAATACGATTATTGATATGTTACCTGAATCTGGGTGCAAAAGTAAAAAAGAAAACTTAAAAAGTAGTCGTTTTCGCTATATAACTATATATTTAACATTTATACAAAACCCTATTATGCAAGTTTTGAAGCTCCAAAAAGTAGATATAAAATCCCCAAAACGCCGTATATAAAGACTTTATGACATGTTCTAGATATGATGGAAGCGCATTTTAAAATGTTAAAATGCAAACATCTTATATGTTAAATTTACAGGGTTAATTTGGCACACAATTGGAGTATCATCTTAGCATAACAACTGCCGAAACTCCCTCATATACCCCCAAAAACAAAAAAAGTTCCTCGCCTTTTGGCGAGAAACCCTCAAATTTCATCGATAAAGATTGATGATGTCCAATCCTTTCAGCCTGGCTTTTCTGCAGGTGTAGAAAGTTCCTCCCTTTGGCTTGCCATCATAATAGGCGATGATGCCACTTGCATGGGCTAACATATAGTCATTGCGCTTGAGCAGACAACCATTGTAATACCCCTCACTGAGCACTATTTCTTCATCCACCTCATTCAAGATACGCTGATACCGCTCACGCTGATGGGGAGCCCACCTTCCACTCTGACCTCTGTAAGGAATAACCGCAACCAACTTTACCCCCTTCAGTTCCTCCTTCAGCTTGATAACCTCCTCGGCTGCCAACATGTCAAAACCTAACGCCATGCCCGAAACAAACTTTCTGAAACCTAACGAGAAAAGCAACCTTATCTTTCCTCTCACCTGCTGTCTCACTTCCTGCTCCTTGTCCTTTGGAACAGAGCGATGTCCGGTGAAGACAACGCTCTGCATTTTGAAAATCTGATTCATACCTTCTTATATATATAATGTGTTCTAGCTAAAAACAAACCTCCCACCACATGAGCGCCATGTTTCTCCACCTCCTCGGCAAAGATGGCATAAGAGCCACCGGTGGTGATGATGTCATCAAAGATGAGCACTTGCTTACCCTTGAAAAAAGGCTTGTCAAAATCCATGATGCTCACCTTGGAAATCTCCTTCTCTCTTCCTCTTCTGCGCTCATGAACTGCCAAGCGGTCTTCCATCAAGATAAGATGGGAATAACCATTCTTGATACCACTCAATCGGCTCACCTCCTTGCAGAACTCCTTGTAGCGGCTCTTGTTCACCTCCTGACGGCTAGCTGGCACACATAGGAAAACCATGTCCTTCACCTGCTCGCCATACTCACGCTTCAAATAGCCATCCACCATCTGCGCCACCAACTTGTAAGCATCATCCCTTGCATCCTTGAACGCATAGATAAGCTTTCTGTCTTCCTTGGCATCCTCACCCACATTACGGATTCTTGCAGGAAAGTACTTCAAGAAATATCCTTGCTTCTTACTCAACTGGGCTATCATGCCCTCATCTATCAATCTAGCCATCAAAAATCGTTTTAAAAGTTACTCACTCAAATGGTTCAGAGTCCAAACCTCCACTTCCCACTCATACCCCACATTATTGCACTGACTTTGGTTCATTCGTCTGATGTCCTCGGCTTGCTCCTCAGTAATAGGCTCACTCTCCAACTTCATCAGCTTCTTGATACTAGCCTCCCTATTTGTCCCGATGTAAACCAAGTCCTTGCTATCACGGGAGTTCCAATTGTCTGTACGATAAAAAAGAAATACTTCCATCTTGTCTCATTTAAAAGTTCAACACTCAAAAAAATATTCTGGATTTCCTGATTCACTGCCTTTTCAAGCTTTTGTTTTCAGAAGAATCCGAGTTTTTTTTAAAAACATTCCGACATAACCGTCATCACTTTAGCCTTTTTACGTGCATAAAAGAATGGAAGTCCAAGGGGCAGTAAGCCAAACAATCGGTCAAGAATCTTTTCTAGAATACCCAATCTCTGATTGCGGAAGTCTGCTGGAAAAGAATCTTAGCCGATAACAAAGTGGTGTTTGGTATCTGCCAGGACTTCACATACCTTTGCAAAGTAAAAAGACTATGGTGATGGCTACCGGCTAGAAAAGATAAGAAGTGAGGCTTATTCCCCATAAAAAACAAAATAGAACCCTAGATATATCCCATCAGCAATCACATCAAACACGGTGTTTTCCCACCATGACCAAGGGGAACCGTGGGAAAACGAACCTCTCTCCCTTTAGCCTTCTGACAATATGGTCAGGTGGCAAGGTAGCATGGCAGGCCATACTACCTTGGGGATTAAAACTGTCATGTACATGAAGAGAACGCCTGAGCGTGAGTCTTGAAGAGAATGGTCATGCGTGAACTACCCAGTGAAGATGGGAAATAGTCCACCTTCGCGGGTAAGTCACCCTTGACCAGACTCGAAAAGACCTCTTCTTGTGCATGACATCAGCAAGAGAAGGTTCTAAAGACAATATATACCTTCACCCAAATACAACCATCCTATCTCTTGCAGATATAGACATAATGCAAACCTTCAGCCATAAACATGATATATTCTGTTAGCCCACAGCTTAATAGATAAAATACTCAACGCCAACACCTTTAGAGAATAACAGTTGATGTCATTGAACTACCCACAAGCAAAAACTTGATCGTGAGTAGTTCAATTCCCACAATTAACATTTACAACAAGCTAATCAACCATAAAAGTCAAACATTCTTTTAATGTTTTGCAAATCCCCACCCTGAAGAGTATTCTCAGCATACTGCAAGGCCTCATTCCAAATATTTTGATATGTAAGAATGATACCAAAATTTCTCTTGGATTTGAGAACTAACTAGTATCTGTTATTTAACATCATAATGAACCACTAGCGGAAGGGGGCAGAGAAAGAGGCTTGGTTTCTGCATCATTAATCTGTTTGCTGATAAGAGATCAAAGGCTGTCTTTTGCCTGTAACTACGCAGACAGGCATAAAATTCTATAATAGCTTTCACTGTTCCATTATCCATGTGGCACTCATGCTTTAATATGTAAATCAGGAATCCACCAATAAGTACTATCAACATCTTCTCCAATTTTTCTTGTGGTTGGAGTCCACATTTCATTAGTTTTATTGCCTAATGGGGAGACTATTGAGATCAAGGAAGGTTGTGTGTTAAGGTTTGAAGAAAATATAAAAGGGAGTGCTAAACAACACTCCCTTTTATAAAATAGGAGCAATGCTAAGCACCGCTCCTTAACTATTGATTTGTAAATCTGCCCAGTCCTTGTACCTAAGTACGCTATCTATCAGATTACTTATTATCCTTCAAATCTATAACCATTGAATCTTTGATAATGGTATTTATGAACACTGGAGGGATTATGATGTTATCCAAGCCTTCTTCACTTGCACTCTTTAGTACAACGCCTCTCAATGTACCATAACTAATAGAACCACATTGAACCAAAAAACCTCTAGGTATTACTAGTTTGTTATCTGATTTCATTCCTTCTACAGAATCTGGTGCTATTAAAAATATTGTTTCAAGAATAATTTCAGCAAATACATTTCCTTTTTTCTTTAACACCAAGCCATGTTTGCATAAAAGCATACATTCTTTTACAGCCATAGTAAAAGAAAGAGAATTGTGAATTTGCATTTCTCCTTCTTTAGTATATTTTTTAGGATCTATGCAAGAACTTGTTACTTGCATAGATTTTATTCTATAATTTATTGTGTTCATGCTGCCATCATTAAATAATCAAATTCATCTTGACTAGCCTCAATGCAATTATTATGGCTAACAAAACTCTCGTCTAAATCAAACTTGGCTACTTCTACGGGAGCTTCGTTTGCAAAGATATTTGGTGTCCAACTCATTAATTCTTCTGCTTTTGGAGATAATTTAAATAATCTCTCATTGTCACAAAATAGAGGTGAGTAATCTTCATATTTATTATCCATAATCTCCTCAAACTCTAGTACATCCTTATCAAAGTCTGAATCTTCTATGTCAGAACTAGAGTAAAAAGATACAAGATAGCATTCTTTAGCCTCATTATACTCGTACTTAATTTTAAGCCAAGTATATTTAGCCAACATGATGTTAAACCACTCTGTCAGCTGCTTCTTAATTTCTTCTTTCTTGTTCATAACCCGAAATATTGATTTAATTTACAAATTATTCCCTTAGCTTTGTCTATACACTCTAGACTTTCTTTTTGATTAAAATCTCTTTGTGTATAATCAGCTTCTTTACGTTCACTTTTTAACCATCTTACATCTTCTCTAAATAAACGACCGTTTCTGTAATCGTCGATTCTGTTTACTATCTCTGTTAGGATATGATTATGTGAATCTTGACCACGAACGTCTTGACTAGAGTATGGAATGGCTCTTTTATCTGTATTTGCCAATACATATTTCATATATTGCAACGTAGCATAGTAAGAACAATGTATAGATGAATTGTACCCAAATGTCTCACGAGTATTTATGAGGTTTTGGGCAGCTTCTAGAGATTTGTTTGCTTTCTGTTTCATACGATACCTTAATTCTTATCGAATGCAAAGATAATGAGAATTTATCAAATACGCAAATTTTTAGCCTGTTAAAAGGTAAAAACCTACGTAAAAATAACGTAAAAGGCTATTTTTTGCAAAATCTATATAGCAATTTGCACTTTAAACTAGTCTTAAACGTGTTTAATACAAGTTAGCAACTAGTAAACGACTAATCAATGATTATTCTATCTTTTTGCGGTATTCCAATATGCCAATCAAAGATTTTCAACTATTAAAGTAAAGGGTAAGCCATTGACCTACCCTCTACCTTATTTATTCATACACCATAAGCCTTGGCTTCTAAAAGTTCTTCATTCATTTTACGAAGTCAGCGACTTAGAGTTCTAAGTATATAACAATATAACGCAATAACAATATATATAAATAGATATAACCAAACAGAAAAGACATCAAACCCTCCGTTCTTTCCACACTGCACCTGTGCCGTAGGAGGGAGCAGCCCGAAAAAAATCATCCACCTTGCAGATGGATGATTTTTCTGTTAACTTTTTCATAGACGTATTAATCATCAATAACATCAATAACATCAAATATAACGCTTTCCAACTCGCCTGTGCTTTTCAAAGCGCCACTATCGTATATTTCTCTTACGCGCCTTTCAGCGTATTCCTGTGAATCGGCAGAAAATTCCACCTTGTAGGTAATTTTCTCTTCGATTTCTACTACATACCTTTTCATATTTTCTCCTTAGTTAATTCTATCCGATAGCCATACAACTATCGGATAGAAACATTAAACATGATACTACTTAGTTCCAATAATCATTTGTTTTACCTCCTCATAACTTTCCTTCGTTATGAATTTGCGCCCCTCAACGCTATGCTTTGTTGTGTGTATAAGGGTAATCACACAAACCTCACTGCCGTCCAGATAATCTTTGGATGGCTCTACGCAAGCTATCTCGTCGGTATTAATCAATACTTTTGTTCCTGCTGTCACTTCAATGAATTTGCTCATATCTAAATCCTTTCATTAAATCAATATACATTCACATGGGTAGTTGCAAGTGGCTTTTCTGTAAATCCAAGCTCTTTACAATACACGTTTACATTCACTCTAGAGCCGGTTCCAAAGTGCCGTCTCAGATTCCCGCTCCCCAAATCACGATTAATCTTTCGGTTAATCGCCTGCTTCAAACCTCTCTCAGAAGAGAAAGTAATACTGCTGTGAAAGTCAAGGATAGTCCATGATTCACCATCGCAGTCATAATAAAGATTTGCATTCATACTTTAAATATCATTTAAAGGGTTCAACACTCAAAAAAATATTCTGGATTTCCTGATTCACAGCCTTTTCAAGCTTTTGTTTTCAGAAGAATCCGAGCTTTTTTTTTATAAACATTCCGGCATAACCGTCATCACTTTAGCCTTTTTACGTGCATAAAAGAATGGAAGTCCAAGGGGGCAGTAAGCCAAACAATCGGTCAAGAATCTTTTCTAGAATACCCAATCTCTGATTGCGGAAGTCTGCTGGAAAAGAATCTTAGCCGATAACAAAGTGGTGTTTGGTATCTGCCAGGACTTCACATACCTTTGCAAAGTAAAAAGACGATGGTGATGGCTACCGGCTAGAAAAGATAAAAAGTGAGGAGTATTCCCCATAAAAAACAAAATAGAACCCTAGATATATCCCATCAGCAATCACATCAAACACGGTGTTTTCCCACCATGACCAAAGGGAACCGTGGGAAAACGAACCTCTCTCCCTTTAGCCTTCTGACTATATGGTCAGGTGGCAAGGTAGCATGGCAGGCCATACTACCTTGGGGATTAAAACTGTCATGTACATGAAGAGAACGCCTGGCGTGAGTCTTGAAGAGAATGGTCATGCGTGAACTACCCAGTGAAGATGGGAAATAGTCCACCTTCGCGGGTAAGTCACCCTTGGCCAGACTCGAAAAGACCTCTTCTTGTGCATGACATCAGCAAGAGATACTTTAAAAGGCAATACACTCCATTTCAACAACCAGATATTTGCTGACATAGATACAAACCACCTCACCTGTCCTAAACATATATGAATCTGCAATGATATACATTGCAGAGGAAACAGAAAGCTTGCCCAAAGGGTCAAATCCCCACAAAGACAAGACAACATCAAAAGCGAAAAGAAACCCTACCAAAACATAGGATTTCTTTTCTAAATATACTCTTAAACATCAAATCTTCATCTTCCTTGCCTCTTCCACAAGAGACACCCATTCTTCCTCTACTCCTCCACAAGCCCATGAAAACTCATCACCATTCGCCCAATTCTGAGCAAGGATATACAGAAAGAACGACTCCTCTATGGTCAAACCATCGGCTTTCTCAGAGGCAAGAACCTCTCCCATCACCACTTCATCCTCACGATACAACACCTTCAATTTCTCGAAAGACATCTTTTGAACAGCCGCTTTCTCCGTCACATACGCACTAGCCGCCTTCTCTATTAGATAAGCCATGACCTTGAGCTTACCGCCGGCAGAAAGTTCCTGGCAAGGAACCACCTCATGAGCATAACACTTGGAAAAATGAAACTTGGCTGTAGATATATCAAACTCTACCTCCAAATGGTAAGAAACACCCTTCTCATCTTTCTTGCAGGAGGTGACTACGCCATAACAATCCCCTCCAAGAAAAGACTCTCTTTCCACACGAAAACCATCAAACTCCAAAACTTCTTTCTGATTCATAATCCTTATTTTTAAACTCTTTGAAACTTTCCCCATGCCTCCAAGGTATCAACCTTGCAAGCATGCTGATAAACACGCTCTATTTTCCGAAAAGCAACTTGAAAAGCCTTTGGCATACTGGATAAAGCCATACGCTTTCCCAAACAGACTTTCTGCCCCACTTCCATGAATTCCCAACAACAACGTATCATGCCTTCATCTGTAGGCTTGCACCCTAGATAAACGCCCTTGATACCCGTAACCCTCTGATACTTATTAGGGTAAGGACAATAGATAGACCATGCATCCGGCGCATCCTTGGCGCTTACCCTTTCATCGTGATATAAACGTACTTTCATACAAATATTTTTTTATGGAGAGGTGGTGAGCCTCTCCGTTACCTTTACAAATCCAATCTACCCTTATCATGGTAAGAGAAATAACACCCATCAGCAATTATCACATGGTCCATGAAAAAGATGCGCATGATGCTGCAAGCTTCCTTGACGCTCTTGGTAAGCATATCATCAGCCTTGCTGGGATGAGGGCTATTGGATGGGTGATTGTGAGCAATTGCCAAGATAGTGGCATTGTTCAAAACTGCCTCCCTCATGATTCTGCGCACATCTACCGCCGTCTCCGTGATACCCCCATGACTCATAGGCACATGCTTGATAAGCCTAAAGTTCTGGTTCATCAAAAGCAGATGGCATTCCTCCACCTCCAAATCCTTCACATGCGGATAAAGGAAATTATAGATAGCCAAGCTACTGCCCAAATCGGGACGCTCTGCCATATTCTCCAAGCTGTAACGCTTACCAAGCTCTATGGCTGCCTGAAGAGCTATCGCCTTGGAATCCCCGATACCTTGAACCACCTGCAAGTCCTCTACCCTAGCCTTGGCAATATTTCGCAAGCTCTCCTCCATCACATTGAATATCTGACGTGCCTGTTCCACATTCTTCTGTGTACCTGTACCGATAACCAAAGAAATCAGCTCCACTGTGGTCAAGTTTCCAAGCCCATTGTTATAAGCCTTATACTGAGGAAATTCCTCCATGCAAAACCCCGAAAAATTCTGTCTCATATCTCAAATTGCTTTAAATTAAACTTAAAATATTCTGGATTTCCTGAAACAACCAGCCTTTTTCAAATCCCTGGAGTTTTGAGGATAAATCCGAGTTTTTTTTTAGCATTCCGGCATAACCTTCACACCAAGCCTTTTTTCGTGCCCAAAAAGATGGCAGTCAAAAATGGCAGAAAGCCAAACAATCGGTAGAGAATCTTTTCCGGAAAACCGCAATCTATGATTTCGGAAGGCTGCCGGAAAAGATTCTTCGCCGATAACAACGTGGTGTTTGGTATCTGCCAAGACTGCCATACCTTTGCACGATAAAAAGCCTGGTGGGATTATGCTGCAACAAAATGATAAAAACGAGGTTCTATTCACAAAACTACAGTAGAAAACAATAGATATAAGTATCATCTTCCCATGGATATCTACCAAAACCACGACACAGTAAAACCAAACCATAGATATCAACAAAACAGACAGACAAAGATAAGCATAAAAGAGCCGGCATAAAAGAAAAAGAGCCAAAAGAGACACATGCTTTCCATATCAACCATGTATTCCTCCTTGGCTCCCAAAAGAACGATTCCATCGAAAAGTAGATATAATACCATCCCCCAAGTACCATCAATCCAAGACTACCTAAAAGATAGCCTTGGAAAGATAAACATGGCAGATACAGGAAAGGAGGCTAAGCTGCCTCCTCCTTCTTTTGCTTTTCTACCTCTGAGAGGCTGGTGGCGATAAGCTTGATCACATGATGGTCCTTGCCATCCTTCTGATAGGTCTCACTCTTGAAGAAACCCTCCACCTTTACTCGCTTGCCCTTCTTGAGGAGATCGAGGAGTGCCTGGTCATCATTCTTGATCCAGGTCTCGAAGCCCTGGATGGAAGAAGAGGTAATCTCCACGCCACCCTTCTTCTCGGTGGTCTTGATGGATACGCCAAAACGAGCGATGCTGCTCTTCTCAAAGTTTCTAACTTCTGCATCGTTGCAGATAAAACCTACTACTGTGAAATTGTTACTTGCGTTCATAATCTTAATTTTTAAAACGTTATTACTTAAATTTTACGTGCGAAATAACACCAACAAGGAGAAGGCGAGAAAAGACAAGAGATGGCCCATATTATTTTCAAAGATATCCTGGTTGTTTTTGAAATAGGAGCCGCTGCACCCAAAAACAATGAAAAAAATGTGGAGACAAGCCCCTGAGTGTGCCCTTGACTGTCGCCGCTTGTGGTAAATTTGCAAAGTAAAATCAAGGGGATAACGCTTAAGAAAATGAATGAACGCTCACCCCAAGAAACAAGAAAAGTAGTAGAAAAACAAAAAAGGACGCATTCCAACAACCAAACTTAGAGAACAGCAGCCCTGCCAACCCCCAAAGTATCCATCAACATCACCGAGAAAAGAGAGAATACCCCTAACCTCTTTTCATCCAGGACTCCGAGACCCATCACCACAAAAACCAGCCACTCCTCCCTCAAGGAAGGCAAGCGAAAGGAGGTGACATCCAAACAAAAGAGACCTGTCACAAGGATGGCAAAGGACTACCACCTTCCAAAAACAAGCCACCTTTCTTCCAAAAAGTGAAGCAAAAGGAAGAGGAGCCAGCATCCTCCAAACACTTCCTGTTTATCTAAGACTCTAACCAGGTAGTCTTGAATAGATGACAAAAAAAAAGAGCGACCCAAAGGCCGCTCTCCTTAATAAATATAATAATGTCTTTTATCCTACAAAGAAGGTTTCAACCAACGAATACAATTGTTCATCAGTTAGATTATCAGTACCAACTCTATCAATCAACGCATATTCTTCTTTCTTTCCGGTAATCACGAACTTGCGCTCTTTCCCGTCCACTTCACACAAAAGATGATAATTGCCTTTGTATGTCTTTTCTACACGTACCTTCTCAAAAAGGGTTTCGCCTATTTTGAATGCAACATTCTTTCTTCGTTCGAGCAATCCCCACTCTGCCAGATGCTGGTTAAGGGTGGTTTCTACAGCACCTATCCAACGCTGGCTAACTTCGCACTCCTCAGCAAAGTGTCTGAATTGGCGGATAGCAGAGGCAACCTCACCAATGATACTTTCAGCCTTCCTGATACCATTTTCCTTGCCGAGAGCCAAAGCATCTTCAAGAGTCTGACCTTGAAGCTTACCCTGCATCATCATACAATGCATCTTCTCAGGAAGAAAGCCACCTGTATTGAAGATATAGGTCATATCGTATGCAGGAGAAAGTTGCCATTTTCCACTTTCATCCATCAGAAAAGAGAAGTTCTTGTTGTGATCATCAGTGTTGTTGGCTAGGATGTTGAATACCATCCTGCGGAAAACTTCCTCCTGGGTACTTTCAGGCAGACGCATCTTTCGACAAACCATCAGCAACTTTTCATAACTGTCGGCATCAGGATATAGAGCCGCCAATGTCTGCATGTGTAATTTACGTTCCTCGTCACGATCAAAACGATGGGTAATGAAATGCTTCTGACCTTCAATCTCAATAATCCTGCAAGGCATCATGCTTATGCCTGCAGCCCTAGCCATCTTGTAATAGGCCATTTCCAGTTCTGCAGAAGAACGTTCCGTATCACCAAACTTCAGAATACAATAATCAAAACCCTTGTGACCAGCTATCTGACCGCTTCTGATTTCTCCGGTCTCCGGATTGATCGCGATGATAGCCTTCGGTTGGCGACCGCCTGCCGAAGTACCTACAGCTATCAACGACTGCATGGTCAGCGATTCACCGGGCAACAGCCTCACATTCTCACGCTCCAAGAATATTCTCTGAGCCAAATCCGTCAAAGTCTTCATATTCAGCTTTTCCGACTTTCTAATGCCGGATGATTCGGGTATAAACTCCAATGCTCCCATACCACGCTTACCAATGAAGGACAAGATTTCAAGCGGAGTTATCTCCTGATTGCGAATGCCATTCTGTATGCGCCAACACTCAAACACCTGATTACCCCAGGCATCAGGTAAAGAATCAGCAAGAAAAGGAGGCAACTTACGGTAAAGCTTCGTTTCCCTGTCACCCATGATGGGACGACGGCTGGCAGGTGACTTGACAGAAGCCACCAGAGGGAACGGATCAAGCCTCCCACCAAGAAAAGCAGGATTGTACTCAAAAAACGAAACCCCTCTCCTTGCATCCCAGGACAAGCGACCGATTTCCTTGTGCCAAAGCATTATTTTTAATGAACTAGCTATCATGACTTCTTATGTCTTATTCGTTGAACTTTCTTTTCTTCCTTCATCAAGTACGCAGATAGCGGTAAATCCGGCATCAGCTCATCAAGGGCATCAATCTGCCCTATCGCTTTCAGCAGCAAAAGAAATGTGCCTAGCGAAACATTGCCGGATGTACCATTCTCAAACTTATGAATGGTCGTGATTGTAATACCCGATTGTTCAGATACCTCTTTCTGCGTCATGTGGCTACGCAGACGGTAATCCTTGAATCTTGCACCAAGAAGTTTTACCAATTCAGGTATAGAATACTCGTAATAATCAACCATAATTCCATATTTTTAAATTATACTATAATATAAGTTATACGCTTTTTTAATCTTTATATTATATTCTGCTTATATTTATAGGTACAAAAATACACATTTATTTTCAGATAATCTCAACTATCATGAAAAATTTCTGTTTTTTGCATACTTTTTAACCTTTCTGTAAGTCAAAAATCCAAAAAGCATACAAAACAAGCCCTAAAACTGACCCATTAAAGGAATGAACAGATTCACATTCCAAATTCCACCCTCGCAAATAGATATGATAAGATGAAGATAGAAGATACAAGATAGGTATAATACCATCCCCCAAGTACCATCAATCCAAGACTACCTAAAAGATAGCCTTGGAAAGATAAACATGGCAGATATGGGAAAGGAGGCTAAGCTGCCTCCTCCTTCTTTTGCTTCTCCACCTCTGAGAGACTGGTGGCGATAAGCTTGATAACATGATGGTCCTTGCCATCCTTCTGATAGGTCTCACTCTTGAAGAAACCCTCCACCTTTACTCGCTTGCCCTTCTTGAGGAGATCGAGGAGTGCCTGGTTATCATTCTTGATCCAGGTCTCGAAGCTCTGGATGGAAGAAGAGGTAATCTCAACACCACCCTTCTTCTCGGTGGTCTTGATGGATACGCCAAAACGAGCGAGGCTGCTCTTCTCAAAGTTTCTAACTTCTGCGTCCTTGCAGATAAAACCTACTACTGTGAAATTGTTACTTGCGTTCATAATCTTAATTTTTAAAACGTTATTACTTAAATTTTACGTGCGAAATAACACCAACAAGGAGAAGGCGAGAAAAGACAAGAGATGGCCCATATTATTTTCAAAGCCAGCCTGGTTGTTTTTGAAATAGGAGCCGCTGCACCCAAAAACAATGAAAAAAATATGGAGACAAGCCCTCCGGGTGTGCCCTTGGCAGTCGCCGCTTGTGGTAAATTTGCAAAGTAAAATCAAGGGATAACGCTTAAGAAAATGAATGAACGCTACTCCAGGAAACAATAAAAGTAGTAGAAAAACAAAAAAGGACGCATTCCAACAACCAAACTTAGAGAACAGCAGCCCTGCCAAATCCCAAAGTATCCATCAACATCACCGAGAAAAGAGAGAATACCCCTAACCTCTTTCACCCAGGACTCCGAGACCCACCACCCACCACAAAAACCAGCCACTCTTCCCTCAAGGAAGGCAAGCGAAAGGAGGTGACAGCCAAACAAAAGAGACCTGTCACAAGGATGGTAAAGGACTACCACCTTCCAAGAACAAGCCACCCTTCTCTCCAAAAGTGAAGCAAAAGGAAGAGGAGAAAGAGGTACCATATCTCTACTGCCATAACACCAGCATCTATCTTTTAAACAGGTAGCCCATCTCCCTAAAGTGCTCTCCCAAATCCCCCATCGCCCAATAGATATAACATCTCAAATGCTGATTGCATCAGCCATCAAACAAGCATCTGCGATACCACTTTATCCGGCATAACTGGATGGTTATGCCGGACGGCTGCTCCCTAAGAAGCAGCCGCGCCGAGGAGAGAAGCCCGAAACAGACCTCTCCCCCACTCTACACTAAAAGGCAAAACCGGCGAACAAATCAAGCTGTAAGTTACCAGACAGACGTTCCTTCAATTTCTTCACCAGCTTCTCTGTCTTCTTGTCCACCTGAAGATACTTAATCAGGCTATTAATAGCCGTATCTTTCGCCTCGTCCTCCGTACGATATAGCTTCGTAAAAATCCCGGGCAAGAAAGACCATCCCCTGGTTCCATGGAAAACGGAAACTCCATATGTCCACAATCCATTGGGATGCTGCATGATACTAAATTCCAAGTTCTCATCAATCTCTACGACTCGAATACGAGGTTTCAAATAGAATAGCACATCAACCCAAAGATACTCGTTAAGCTTCAGTTCTGACGGCGTACGAACATATCCCAACTGCTTGAGCTTCTCATAGTCACGCTTAGCAAACTCAATATGCCGCTCCCTCATATTGGATTTATCAGACGCAAAAAGTTCCTCCAACTCCATCGTCTCATCACTAAATATATTTGCCATATTCTAAAATTTGCGGCAAGGTAGTTAACCTTGCCGTTCCCTTTTTAATCTGTTATTCTGTAATAATACTGCAACTTGTCTCCTTTGAGATTGTCCTCAGCGTAACATGCAGCCATGTGATAATACTTGTTGTAAAGTTCCGCTAACTGCATATTTCTCTCATACCATTGGGCTATCTTATGATTCAGCACCATTACAAGCTCTGTTACATAGACACAATTATCTTTCCACTCAGCAAACGCACGATGAAATGTATCTGTTACGGCATCCACTCCAAAAGCATCAGCTATGGAGAAATCCTGCCAAAATGTGGTGCGTGGCTTGTAACCAGTCTCACTCTCGATGTTCCACTTAGGAACCATGATTTGAATTGTCTCTGTCATGTTCATTTATTTATAGTTCAACATTTAATTTATTCTGGATTTCCTGATTCACTGCCTTTTTAAGACTTTTGTAATCATGCTATCCGAGTTTTTTTTAGTCATTCCGGCATACCCGTCATCACTTAGCCTTTTTATGTGCAGAAAAGATGGAAGGCTAAAGAAGTCAGTAAGCCAAACAATCGGTAGAGAATCTTTTCAGGAATACCACAATCTTGATTGAGGAAGGCTGCTTGAAAAGATTCTTTGCCGATAACGAAGAGGTGTTTGGTATCTGACAGGCCTGCCATACCTTTGCACTATAAAAAGCGAGTGATGAAAGGTTGCAAACTAAGACAAAAAACGAGGTAACGCATGATTTCAAAAAATAATATAGATCTCATTACTCTTATCTTACTGCAAACCTACTACTAGCATCTCTCCTGAGAAGAGCCATCTTCTTAGCCCTATTTAACTAAATCCACATGAAATCCATCTAGCACTTGTTTCTAAAATAGAGAGAATTTTGAATATCGTCTTTCTTCCATTGTATAGTTGACATGCATCTATCTTGTTTGGATACACGCTAGTCAACAGAAGCAGTTCACATCATTATGATAATAGACTCAGTTAAATTTTTAATTATTAGATATTTTGTTTATTAATATATAAATAACTTTGTTTGTTAATATTCAAAGTACTAAAATAATTAATATATTAGATTATTATATCCATACACGCCTACTATTCAAGTATTTAGCCCTCTTACAGTATATCTAATGAAAGGAAAGAATATTAGATTAGAAACAGTTTGTCATGCATTTTAAGTAGGACTTTCATGTTTACCAAAACCCAATCAAAGAAGATTGTTTGCAGCCAAGAGGTCACCACGAGGATACCACATCACACTCAGATCAAGTCCAACGTCCCATATTTAAAGTCATCTTTCGGTCCAAGTAGCCACAAGTAAAAGTCATATGCAATGGATAGAATCGACTATCTTGTCAACAGTCATACCATTCTAACCTGTCTCCTACTTCAACTATTTACAAACTCAGCAAGTACCAGGCTCGACATCTTCACACACTTGAATCTTGTCATGCCAATGAAACGTAAGTTCCCGACAAGGATACTAGCATATCACTTATATAGAGCATAGACAAGCTTCCATAGTCAATCGCATCAGGGTTAGTGGTACATTGATGAGCATTCTTCCAGAGAGACTACTCATAAAACAATAGATGCTCTATCATTGAAGACTATAATTAGACTGTCAATGAAAGAAATATATTAAACAAAGTATTTAAATAACTAATATACTTGTTATTTAAGTATCTAAGCATTTCGATTTTCGGTATGAAGATTACCTAGTATCAAGTTCATATTATAGTGAGCTAGATATTATAGAAAAAGGCAAAGTGATACAGCAATCCCTAATCAACATAGACCGGTTACATCCTCGAAGACATACCATAGTCATGAGTAGGTCATGGAGCTGCAGTCTGTAGCAGACGATCACCCTACCTACCCAAATTGCGATGACGTAATAGACCGCGACTTGAATGCAGCCAGAAGTATTCTTGAAGAAAACTGAAGAAATATATAGGAAGTAGCCATCGATCATACAAATGAAGAAGACGCAAGACTTGCTCGTAAGCATTCCATGATGAAATCGAACTCCTCCTAAAGCCTTTAGCTTGTGAATAGTTCAACATATATAGATGCTTCAAGTATCGATAGTTGTTGATATGAGAACTACGACAAAACTAGCTAAATGCTTTAACATGAGAAAAACTTAGATACAAATAATTGAATATATAAGATATTTAATATATTTATTATTATATTATCTTATATATAAAGTATTTTCATCTTAATATCTAAGAATTAATGAATTACATGATGAACTGGCAGCGTTACCAAGTAAAAATATAAGGGTAATAAAGACTTCAAGAAATGCAGAACCTTACTATATACCAGATAACCAACACCTGCAAAGAAATAGAGAACGCTACCTGGAGGTCTCTGTGACGAACAACATCACATACAGTCCTGCCCCATCGTCTCATATCTAAAAAGATATCTTTCAGGCCACGTGTAGATTCTAACTTAAAAGTGTACCACCCCTAATAATTAAAAAGTATACCACGTAAACACAGGTACCTATCTTAACAAATGGCTAAGGTCTGTTGATCTTGTGAACAGTATCGCCTTACTTACCGATCATCTACCTCAGCCTATTCACAAACCATACTTGTACTAGAGACCTCATGCTTCCCCACTACAATCTTGCCTTAAACATGATACGCAGTTCTAAACGAAATCGAACACCTTAAATCTAAAGTTCGTAGGTAGTTCAACATAATATAGACAACTAGAAGAATCGAACACTGAAGACTAAAGAAACATAGTCAACTTAGTTAAATACATAATCATAAAAAAAAACTAAGATATAAATAATAGAATATATAAGATATTTTATATATTTATTATTTTATTAACTAATATCTAAAGTATTATTTTGCAAAAACACTTAATATTTAAGGGATTAGCTGCAAAACAGAAAATACCATGGTTATAAATATAAGAGTTGAAGCAGTTTAAAGAAACAGTAGAAAGTCTCTACCGTGGACTATAGCACACTCCATATACGTCCAAAGTACACAACATGAGTCATCTTCCTGATCACGTAGTCATGATAACAAGTCTTGCTCAATGGATAGAATCAGGCTGGCTTGCGAACAGGCACTCCATACTATACCACATACTTCAAACACTTGAAAATTCAGAATGTGAAAGGATGCTCATCTCATTATACCCTATCAGCTTGTCATAACGAGTTGTCGTTAGTGGGATACAGAACTTCTCAGAGAACCCAAGAATCAAAAAAGTCGGCTCCTACCCTATTTGAAAACGGCAGAAAAACCATTTCAATACTAGATGTTATATAATACTTAGTATATTTAGTATTAAAGTAACAAGTTCATTTGTATATAAGAAACTTATAATCTAAGTAACATGGCACTTCGTGTATTTAGTAATGAAGTAATAAGATACTTTATATACTAATTATTTAATATTAAAGTAATAAAATACTTTATAAACAAGATACCTATCATTTAAGTTTCTAAGTATCAAGAATACTAAGTAACTTGGCATCTAAGTAACAAGACAATTCGTATATTTAGTAATGAAATAATAAAATACTTTATATACTAATTATCTAATATT
>NZ_JBQKHJ010000035.1:0-29846 GCF_052118345.1 Prevotella sp. LCP21S3_D2
GTGGATAGTACCACGACTGTATGGCGAGTTGTGCTCAGAGATATGAGTCACGAAGTCCTCAAAACTCATCTCACGGTCGCTCACTGCGGTAGCATACCAGAGTTTCTTACCAGCGTTCTCTCCACTCTGTGGAGTACGCGTTACTTTACGATACTTACAAGTTCCTTGTCCCATAATTTTTAGTGTTTAATTTGTTAATGATTAATTGTTAATTATAAAGAGAGGTTGATGCCTTTCTTCGAATGACAGTGCAAAGGTACGGCTTTTTCCCGGTATAGCCAAAAAACGCCCTGCAGAGTTCTGTTAAACGGATTTAACATTTGCGGAGAATCCTGTTAATAAAAACAAGTCATATTTTTTAAGATAAGAAAACTATATTCTGTAAATAGTTTCTCTATGTTTTGTGCATCCCAACTCTACGTTTACCTTTTGCGCCATCTACCCCGATTTCCCCCCAAAAGTGGTTACGGTTACAGAAGTTACAGTTTTTCATGAGTCAGTTTCCTTTCCCTTCTTTAGAAGAAGATAATAATATATATAAATTTATATATATTATTATCTATTATTATTACTTACAATCTGAAAGTACTCCAAAACCCTTGTACCCCCTCCGCTGAAAACTGTAACTTCTGTAACCGTAACCACTGTAACCACCTTCGTCAGGTCTTACTGCCAGACCCTGCATTTTGATTGTCAACTAAAAAGATAAAATTATGCTATCCCCAATGCTATCAGATCACTTTTTCTAAAACTTTTCTATGAATTCCTTGCGTGTTTCAAAATAAAGTCGTAAATTTGCTCGCATAAACGAAACAATAATATCATACGGATTATGAAGCAGGTAGAAGAAAGATATATCAGTTTGCTGACCGATTTCGGTTTCAAGCGAATTTTCGGATCAGCTCCCAATAAGGATTTGCTGATCTGTTTCCTCAACAGCTTGTTCAACGGAAGACAGGTTGTTAAGGACGTGATGTATCTGAACCCGGAACACGTGGGAGATGTATATACCGACCGCAGGGCCATCTTTGACGTATATTGTGAAGGAGAAAACGGCGAGAAGTTTATCGTGGAAATGCAGAATGCCTACCAGGCGCATTTCAAGGACCGTTCCCTCTTCTACTCAACCTTTCCTATCCGTGAACAGGCACCAAAGGGGAATGACTGGGATTTCAAGCTCAATCATGTCTATACCGTAGCCCTGCTCAACTTCAGCATGAACGAGGATGCATTCGACAAGGAGAAAATCCGCCATCATGTGCAGTTGTGTGATACTGCCACGCACAAGATATTCTACGATAAGCAGGAATTTATCTGCGTGGAAATCGCCAAGTTCAACAAATCGCTGGACGAGTTGGAAACGCTCTACGACAAGTGGCTCTATGCCCTGAAGAATCTCTACAAGCTCACCCAGCGCCCTAAGGCGTTATGCGACAAGGCCTTCGACCGCCTCTTCGAAGAAGCCGAGATTGCAAAATTCACTCCACAGGAGCAGCGGGAGTATGAAGCCAGCAAGATGGCATATCGTGATATCAAGAATTCGATTGATACCGCCAAGAGAGAAGGTAAAGAAGAGGGCCTGGCTGAGGTAATGGAGAAGGGCCTGGCTGAAGGTATGGAGAAAGGCTTGGCTGAAGGCATGGAGAAAGGCATGGCTGAAGGCATGGAGAAAGGCATGAACCAGCGAAGCTTTGAGATTGCCAGAAAGATGCTGGCAAATGGTATGGATGCAGCTACGGTGATGGAAATAACAGGGCTGTCGGCAGAGGAAATTCTGCTGCTGAAACGAGAGAAATAGATTACAGATATCACGCCCTGAGTTTTCATTCACTGTGCCCCACACGCCCTGAACCAACGGTCACCGGTGCGAAGGTAAGGGACAGAAGTAATACACAAGCAGTACGCCCTGAAAGGGCAGAAGCTCCTAGCCCAGGGCAACGCCCTGGGTATTAATGATATACAAACCAACGCCCTGTAAGGGCAAAAGCTTTAAAACTCCAGGCAAAAGCTTTACAATCTCAAGAAGCTGCGCAACGTGGAGAAGTCATTTCCCCCTTGACTTTGAACTGCTCCATCCATAATAATTGGCACTTTTGTTTGGTAACCTGCCCTTAGCAGTGCCCTTGCGAGTAACCTGCCCATACTTATCTCTATAGACGGTGGTACCTGTATTTCCTGAATGTTTGGTGATGCTAGAACCTGTTTTCTTGCCATACTTATCACGATAAGTGGTAGAAGCCGTTCTGGAAGAGAACAATCCATGACTTGTTGTACTGGTGCTGGTGCCCGTTTTTTGCCCATACTTATCCTTGTATACCGTAGTGGTCTTGCCAAAAGCGTGGGTCTTACTTTCTGATGTTCCAGTAATTTGCCCATACTTGTCTTTATATACAGTCACACTCTTGCCACCTCTTATCGTAGTCTCTGCTGTACCTAGGTCCTCGCCATACTTGCCACGGACAGTTTCTTTGACTGTCTGAGCATCAATACAGGAACTTAGTCCTATGAATATAAGGAATATCAAATATTTCTTCATACAATTCACTTTATTAAGTTAGCGGACAAACCTATCCGTATTTTGCCGGTAAAGATACGAAAAATATAGATATGTTGAATGTTATTTCTAAGATTTCGACTATAAAAGTACAACTTTTCTGTGTTTTCTACCTGTACAGCAACGAAAAGCCCTCTATGATGCCTTTCGAAAGCATGTAGCGTACTGCTAAAGGCCAAAGAAAACTAAAAATACTCCGAAAACTTGTCTGTTAGGCTAATATTCATTTACTTTGCATTTTGAATATTAACTAAATAGATAAGATTATGCCGGATTTTTCAGACACAGAGCGACGACTTATCAAATTAGCGCCGTCTTATCGAATTATTGGAGGTCGGAGTGAATTTTTCTGCCAAAAATTTGGTGTTTCCAAATAAATGTAGTATTTTTGCCCCGATATATAAAACTATAGGCTTATGGTACATGTAAATGAAACAATAGTTATAAAGAGCTCTTCTCCCAAGATGGCAGAATGGGTGAAGAAACTGAAGGCTCATAAAGCTGAGCAACTGGAGAAGTTGCGCAACGTGGAGAAGTGTGACTTTGAATTTCAGTTCTGATGAAGGAGGCGGTCTATTCTTTTTCTAATAGTGCTGGAGATAAATTTTACCTTCGCCTTGCTGCTGATAGTGATTTGTTTCTTTCAAAAGAATTGGCTTCTTTTTTGAAAGATAAGGGTTTTGAATTATGGGGTATTTATCTAGAGAGATTAGGTAACGTCCAAAAGGTAACACCTATGAAACTTTTGAATAAAGTATCTCAATTAATTGCAACATTTTTTATAGGTCATCCTAATGCTATATTGTATTATCAATGTGATGACATCTCGGATGTTCCTATGAGCTTTAAGAAAAAAGAAACTGGAATGTTGGTGCAGGAATATCGTAATCGGCTATTTACTAGTATGTTTGAAAAAATAGTCAGAAAGTTAAATGTCTCAGTTATAGATACTCCCATTTACATTGATGCATGTGGTAACGATGTGTACATTCATTTGATGTCGCGCGAGATACATGCGGATATAGCAGAGATTATCAGTAAGGACATTCATCAAGGCTTTGATAAATAAGCCATAGTGAATGTCCTTGTTTTAGTATCCAATAAGTAAAATTCCTTTCAAAGGTAATTTGATTCTATTTGTAATATACATTGTTTCTAAGAACGGATAGATTCTTTCAAAATCATTGTGATTGCGATAAATATTTCTCACTGCAATCACTAAGTATTCCACGCTAAACATCATAGAAGCTTCGAAAATATCCTTTAAGAATTGGTGGCTCTCAGTGGCCCTGCCAGCTTCTACCTCGATAACAATTTTTCTGTCTGCACTAATGGCATCTGCATAAAAATGTTTGTCTATGCTGTTGTTGCATCCGAAAAGAACAGGTACTTTTATTTTTCCCTCATCCTTCTTGTTTTGTTCTACGCAATAACCGATTTTTTCGAGTTCCGGGCGAACTATAGATAAAACATCATCAGACTTCAAGTCGTTTGTAGAAGACGAAATTTTATCTTCTGCTTTCTTAAATACATTGATAACTTCTTCCATAGGTTCGATTAATCCTATGGAACGTGGAAAGAATTGGTATTGAATGTTTGTATCTTGCATAATTCCGAATCTTATTTTCTAGGCAAAGATAAGGTTTTTTGTCGATATGGCCAAGAGAAAATCCTATTATTTGTATAGCTGTAACTATACATCAAGTAAACTTTTCTTATGTTGTGACTTTTTGGAACCTTGTTTCTGGAATTCGTGTAAGATGCCGTTGTATACTTATTACTATAAGATTATCAGGTATTTGTATAGTTATAGCTATACATTAACAAACTTTGGCCTCCTTTTGGCCTTTATTGGCCTTTTTCTTTACAGAATTATTTGCGCGGAATGTATCTTTGCAATCTCAAAATAACGAATTATGGAATTGCTGATAAAAGAAGTTTTAAAGCGCAAAGGTATATCTGTGAAGGAATTGAGCCAACTGTTAGGCGTAACTAGAGATGCTTGCTATAAATATATCAATGGGAATCCTACCATCAATGTTCTGGATAGGATAGCTAAAGTGTTGGATGTTGATGTAAGGAGTCTGATTAATGGCAGGGACGGGAAGGAGTTCTGTGCCTCAGACGATATTATGGGTAAGGCATAAGGATAGCTATGAATTTGATCAGTTTGTTTTCAGGAGCTGGAGGTCTTGATTTAGGCTTCCAAATAGCTGGTTTCAGGATAATGATAGCAAATGAAATTGATGCTAAGATTTGCCCCACCTTCCGTGCCAATTTCCCCGATGTTCATCTCATCGAGGGAGATATCCGGAAGTTGAGTCCATCTGATTTTCCAGATGAAATTGATGGAATCATCGGTGGTCCTCCTTGCCAGTCTTGGAGCGAAGCGGGTTCGCTGAAGGGCATCAATGATGCGCGAGGTCAGCTCTTCTATGATTACATTCGCATATTGAAGGATAAGCAGCAGCTCTTCTTCGTTGCCGAGAATGTGTCAGGAATGCTGGCTGCCCGCAATGCTGAGGCTGTAAAGAACTTCCTGGCACTCTTCGATGAGGCAGGATATGATGTGAATCTTCAGATGTTGAATGCCAACGATTTTGATGTTCCTGAAGACAGAGACCGAGTGTTCTATGTAGGTTTCAGAAAAGATCTGGGCATCAAGGAGTTTGTTTATCCTACGCCCCAGAGTCATCGCCCTACGCTCCGTGAGGCAATCTGGGACTTGAAGGATTCGGCAATCCCTGCCAGGGAGAAGAATCATAGCAATGGGGATGCATGCAAGGTGCCAAACCACGAATACTTTATAGGTGCATTCTCACCCATCTTTATGTCGAGAAATCGAGTAAGAGCTTGGGATGAACCTGGATTCACGGTACAGGCTAGCGGTCGTCAGTGCCAGCTCCATCCTCAGGCGCCGAAGATGATTAAGGTAGAGAAGAATCTTCAGAAGTTTGTGCCTGGCAAGGAACACCTCTATCGTCGTATGACGGTGAGAGAAGTAGCGAGAGTGCAGACGTTCCCCGATGATTTCAAGTTTATCTATACCGATGTTAATATGGGGTATAAGATGATAGGCAATGCCGTGCCCGTGAATCTGGCTTATCACATGGCAAAACAGATTAAGAGGACGCTTGAATCTAGAGGTGTCAGGAGCAAAAAGGCATAGAAGTTTTTTTTATAGGAGGTCGCAATATGAAAGTAGTTTCATTCTTTTCGGGATGTGGTGGCTTGGATTTAGGCTTTGAACAAGCAGGTTTTGAGGTTATTTGGGCAAACGACAATGACCCCGCAGTATTTGAAACTTATCTTCTAAACCATCCGCACACGTATCTTTGCAGAAAGGATATGCGTGAACTTACTATGGAAGAAATTCCAGAATGTGATGGTTTTATAGGCGGACCTCCTTGCCAGTCTTGGAGTGAGGGTGGAAAGCAGCTGGGCTTGGATGATGAACGTGGCAGGATGTTCTTGACTTACATTCATTTTATCCAAGCCAAGCAACCCAAGTTTTTCGTGATAGAAAACGTGAAAGGCATCTTGAGCGATAAGCATTTTCCTACTTTCAAGAAGATGCTTGGTCAATTAAAAGATGCGGGCTATGTAGTGCATTACCAGTTGATGAATGCAGCGCATTATTATGTACCGCAGGAGCGTTTTCGTGTAATTGTAGTAGGTGTAAGAAATGATATTGATGTTAAATATCAATTCCCTAAACCTGATATCTCTTGTTTCATTACCTTGCGCCAGGCTATTGGTGAAATAACAGAAGAGCCTAGAAAATATACTTTAGAATTGGTGGATATGGAATATGAAAAATGGTTGAATCATGATGTTTACATGGGACCATTTGATGATAGGTATATGGCTAGAAATCGGGTACGTGGATGGAATGAAGTCTCCTATACAATGCAGGCGAAAGCCCGCAACTGTCCGTTGCATCCGCAGGCACCAAAAATGATATATGTATCTAGGGATAAACAGATATTCCGTCCGGGGTATGAGCATTTGTATCGTAGGCTGAGCGTGAGAGAATGTGCTCGGATTCAAACTTTCCCTGACCATTTCCGTTTTATCTATCATGATGTATGTGATGGCTATAAGATGGTAGGCAATGCTGTGCCTCCACGTCTTGGCAGGGCGATAGCAGAGTCTATCAAGGAATGTTTTGCTTCAGTCTTGTCTGAGTCGTGCTCAATACTTGTTGCCACTTATCGTAATGAAAACCAGTTGCGAATGTCCTTAGAAAATAGGCTTTATTATGTCAGGGCTGATTTAAGGGCTGGTGCTATGCGATTTTCGCAGGGCATGAAAGCTCCTCATTATCTATTTCTGCACAAAAGTGGTTCATATATCCTGCTTATCTTAAAAGAAGTAGAACCGAGACTGGTATCATCAATGTATTTGGAGAATCTGGGATTTCATCCTTCTGGTGATCAGTATTGGGTGTTTGAAATCTTGGATGTAGAAACTGAGAACAGAACGGAATGTATAAAAAACTATGTTTCAGAGCATGGCGGTATGAAGATGAAACCCTATATCCTGGAGCTAAAGCTATAAGTCTTTTCTAACTGTACGGTTGAAACGGGCTGAAGACCCGTACTTGAATCACTTGCAAAAGTTCAAGATATAAGACAAAAAGACCAGCCTTACGAGTTTCAGCGTGGCGCTGGAGTAAAATTCCCACCCCTCATGTCGTTCACAAGAACCGTGGAAATGGTAACGGAATTACCTGCCAATCCATAAAAGACGAGGAGAGGAAGTGTAGTGCTAAAATTGCGCACTTTCTCCCTTTTTTTGTATACTTTTCTGAGAATCATTAAAAAAGTAGCACTCTTTTTACGTCCTAAGGAGACGTAAAACGCTTGCGGGTTCCGCCGATTATTGCTAATTTTACACGAATAAAATAAAATTAGCAATGGCTGTAAAGACAACAGAAACAGAAAATACAGAATCTCTGGCTATCCGGTCGGTGAAATTAGCTTATATCGAGAGCATCGGAACTCTTCTCGGTATCATGATTGATGAGGATATTTCTCCCCGAAAATCAATCGTGAAGGATTTTCATGTTGCTTATGATACGATTCGGAAATTCCTAGATTTCGATCCTAACATAAAGTTTGAAACCATTGCAAAATTCTGCTATGTAATAGGTCACTATCTTCATGTTGAACATGAGGCAGTCGACAACTACAAATCTAAAAAGCATATCAAGGATAGAGACGAAAGACTTGCACGCATTAAGCAACTGCAAAGACAATATGAAGAAATCTATGGACCTGGAGCCGAAAAGGTGAAAGATTTGATTAGGAAGAAAGTTGATCTCCGTCAGTATTGTGAATCAGGCCCAGTAAAATAGGTAAAAGATAACATAAACAACAACAAAAACTTAAAAATTGATAAATGAAAGTAATTACATGAATTCTTGAGGTGCTGCTGGTATCGCCAGCGACGTCTAATAGCTGCCTCACCTCGTGAAAATCATGAGGGCTACCTTCTCTAACTAGCTAAGGGTAGTTTTTAGTCACTTCTTCATAAAAGAGATTTAATAAGGGAGTATTATGACTAAAACAATTTTATTTCTTTTGATTGCGCTTTCTAATTTAGGCGTAATCAGCCTGAGTGTATGTATCGTAGTTTCTCTCAACGGCAAGCGCATGTTGGAGATGACTACAAGTGTTCAACAACTAGTTAATCTGCAGAATGATGACAATAAACTTAAATGTTAATTTCGAAAATGCACCAGATTGGCATTTTGGTAACAACATCTTCGGTGGGTCTTCTGATAAAGCATCATCTGGTTCTTCATCAGATAGCAATCTCAATGAAGCTGACTTTGAGGATGTGAATGAAGGTAAGGATAAAGGAGAAGATAAATCTGGTTTTTCTCAGAAAGTTATGCCGCTTCTGCCTTTTATCCCTCAGTTGCCTGAAGAATTAAAGAGTGAGAAGGCGGCAAGAATCCTGATGAGATTATATAAGGAGGAGATTTTAGATGAGAATTTCCAACCACTCAATCTTTCCAATTATCAGAAAGCATATCTTGCTTTTCAGATATCCGTTGCATTGGGGATAAATAATGTATGGAAGGTGTTTTCGAGATTTTGGAATATGAAGCCTTCTGTGATGAGAACCCGTTATAATGATGCGCTTTCTATGCCTTCTATATTGGATTTTGGTGAAAAAATCAAAGAATATTTACGATAATGCGGCTTTTTGGTAAGTAGTACTAGTACGACCGTACGGGTACGCCCCATTTTTTATCCAAAATATCGCCGTACATTTGCCCCAGATTTCAGAACGATACCGGTTCTGAGGTCTGGGGCTTTTCCGTTTCCTATCGCCAGGTTGCTGGGATAGGTTTCCTGCCATGTTGTAAGTGGCGCAGCGTATCAGCCCATCGTTCTTTGACAAGGTTGATACAATTATTTTTTTTACATTGAACATTGAACTTTGAACTTTATGATATGTTCTAAGGGGCTGACTTGCGAAAAGTTCAATTATTTACATTTAATTTTATTATTTATGACAAATTTAATGAATCAGAAGGTGGGGGGCAGCAAGGCTGCTAGCCCTGCCAAGTGTGGTGCACAGTCTTCTAAAAATAAGAAGGTGGCTGCACCTGTGTGTGTGTTTGAAAATCCGGAGTTCGGAATGGTTCGTACCGCTACTGATGAGAAGGGCGAGCCTTGGTTCTGTGCTAAGGATTTGTGTGATGCGCTGGGATATAAGAGAGCTACAGACGCTGTAAGACAGCATGTTAGGTCTAGCGATACGGCGAAATACCGCATTGCTAGAACTGTCAAAAATCGTTTTGGCGTTTCTGAAGGAAAGGTGCAGAACGTGCAGATGAACTTCGTCAACGAGAGCGGATTTTATGCCCTGGTGCTCGGTTCTAAGTTGGCTTCGGCTTTGAAGTTCAAGGATTGGGTTACCTCGGTGGTGCTGCCTCAGATTCGCAAGACGGGCGGTTATATCCCGGTGCATGAAGGGGAGAGCGAGGAGGAGATGATTCGCAATGCCGAGGAGATTCTCCGTGCTACCCTGAAGGAAAAGGAGATGCTGCTGGAGCAGCAGAAGAAACTGCTGCATCAGCAGGAAGTGCAGTTGGGACTTGACAAGAAACTCATCGACGAGCAGGATGTGGAGATCAGACGTCTCAACGGAGTGCTGGATGAGCAGACGAGATGGGCTTCTATCCAGGGCGAGAACGTCATCAACCTGGAGAAGCAGGTGGACGGGCTTCTGCCTAAGGCGATTTACAGCGACAATGTGCTGGATTCCGTTTCGTGCTTCACCACCACCCAGGTGGCGAAGGAGCTGGGTATCACGGCGCAGGAACTGAACCGCTCGCTCTGTGCGCTGCATGTGCAGTATTACCAGAGTGGGCAGTATCTGCTCTATGCGGAGTATGCGCACATGGGACTGGCGAAGAGCCGCACCCGTTATCAAGCCTTTCTGGACCCGAACTGCGACGGAAGAAAGGAGAAGATGGGCAAGGCGGTGACGCATACCTATCTGGTATGGACCGAAAAGGGCAGGAAGTTTATTCACGACCTGGCGCATCGTTACTGGGAGCTCGCGGAGATGTACGAGGTGAAGAGCCTGGGGTAAAGAAGGAGGGGGTCTGCTTCTGGCGGGGGACTTGAGGAAGGGGACCAGGCGTTGGAAACGCCTGGAACGGTGGCTCAGAGGGGGCTTCCTTGCTCCTTCTGCGGCTCCCTTCTTCGCTCCTCCTTCGTTCCTTCCTTGCTCCTTCTGGAGGGGCTTTCTTCTGGAGGAGGGGGGCTTTGGCGTTAATTTCTTTTTAATATTATTATGGACATGAAAAATGAAACGATGCAACATTGGATTGCATTCAATGGGTTCCGAGGGGGGAATAAGGGCAGCGCAAGCTGCCAGCCGCTCTCAGCTTATGACAAGACCATCTCGCTGCCATGGCTGCACGAGATGGTGCTGCAGATTCGTGGCGAGAAGTCCATTCGCAGCGTGGACAGGACTGATGATGCCCAGCTCGCCAAGGCACGACAGAGAATCAAGGGGCAGTTGCCCTTCCGTTGTGCTCACTACTACCGTTTTCTGAAAAACCGTAGATCGCAGAGCAATGCTGACCCTACGGCTTTCCTTTTTCAGACTACCGTGGATGTGGATGATAAGGAGTTTGTGGAGCAGGCGCTGGAGAAGGCGCGCGAGCTGAACTGCAGCGACAGCATCTGGAAAGGGATGCTGCTGCACCTGGAGTATTCTGCAAAAAATAAGCTGCATATCGACATCCGCATGCCGATAGGGATGACCATCGAGGAGACGCAGAAGGCGTATTGTGAGGCGCTGGGCGTGCCTTATGATGAGAGCTGCATCTCGCCCGAAAGAATGATCTATATCACGGATAAAGACTCGGAGATTTACCGCTCCAAGGACTGGTATGGGGTGCTGCCCGCAGAGGAGCTGAAAGCCCGTAGAGAGGCTTTCTTGAAGCGTGGGCTTACGATTGACGGTAAGGGGACGGCTCGCTACAGCTTGCTTGCCGGGGATTGCAAATCCCCGGAACGCCTGGCGGGGGACTTTCAGGGGCAAATACCTAGCGATAGTAATCATAAAGTTCCAAGTTCAAATCTCAAAGTTCAAAGTAATCATAAAGTTCAATGTTCAAAGTTCAATGTTCAAAGTGAAGACAATAGATTTCCGGGCACTAGTGGCGATAACGCTGTTTCTTCTGGCTCTGCTATTCAGCCTGCCCAACCTGGTGATAGCAATCGTGTTGCTGATTCTCATCTCAGCCCTGCTGGAGATGCTCAGAATGCTGGCAGATTGGCAGCCTCAGAAGCAGGTTCTGCCAGTGAGAAGAATCTGATAGCCTTCGACCTGTTTCAGGAATCTGCGGGACTGAAGGGGATGAATATCGATACCATCGGGTCAAGGCACTCCTCTCTGCTCGCCATCATGAGCGCTGGCGCTTCTCGTGTGATGAGTGAGGAGGAGCTGATGAAGGTGGTGGCAGAGAAGATGCCGAGCTATTATCAGGAACCTGACTGCCACCAGCTTATCCATGATTTCTATGCGAAATATGGGGATAGCTCCAAGCCTTTCTCGAGAGACGTGATTCGGGTGAATGCCTTGGCGGAGCAGGCGGCTAAGAGCTTGCTTGCCGGGGATTGCAAATCCCCGGAACGTGAACGCCTGGCGGGTAATCATACAGTTCAAAGTTCAATGTTCCAAGTTCAAAGTAACGGAGTTCAAAGTAACGAAGAAGAGTATCCCGCCCCTCCACCGATGCCGAAGAAGCTGCCGAAGCTGGTGGAGTTACTTATCTCGAAGACACCGGAGATTTATCAGCCGGCCGTGGCTTGCGCCATTTTCCCTCCGCTGGCTACCCATCTCTGGAGAACGAAATTCAGATATATCGATAACGTGGAGCACGAAGCTACCCTGATGACCTGTCTGCTTGCAGGCACTGGTGCTGGTAAAAGTTGTGTACAGAAACCTATCGATTTCATCATGGAGGATATCCGTAAAAGAGATGCCGAAAACCTGAAGCGTGAGAAGGAATGGAAAGAGGAGATGATGCGAAAGGGTGCCAACAAGGATAAGCGCAAACGCCCTGAAAATCTGATTATTCAGGAGATTGATGCCGATATGACCAATCCTGCCTTCGTGATGCGTACCGCTGAAGCAAAGGAACATTTTCTTTATACTTCGCTCAATGAGATTGACCAGTTTGATGCTTTGAAGGGTATCGGCAATCAGCAGTTCCGCATCATGTGTCTCGCTTTCGACCCAGATAATCAATATGGTCAGACTCGTGTGGGAACCCAGAGCGTAACCGAGCGTGTCACCATCCGTTTCAACTGGAATGCTTCCACCACCATTGACAAGGGGCAGCGCTATTTCTCCAAGGTGTTGACCGACGGTCCGCTGAGCCGTATCAATTTCAGTACCATTCCGGAGCGTGATATCGGTGAGGACATCCCGGTATATGGAACCTACGATGATGAATTCAGAAAAGCCCTGAAGCCCTACATCGAAAATCTCTGTATGGCAACGGGGCTGGTGGAATGCGAAGAGGCGTATCGGCTTGCCGAGGTATTGAAGAACGAGAATGCCGAGTTTTCCCGTACCTCGCAGAACCGCATCTTCGAGAATTTCTCGTTCCGTGCCAACGTCATCGCCTATCTGAAGGCGTGCGTGCTCTATGTGGCAAACGGCTACAGATGGGAGCCGGAAATAGAGGATTTCATCCGCTGGAGCGAGCGCTACGACCTCTACTGCAAGATGCGTTTCTTCGGGGATATGATAGCCAAGGAGGCGAGCACTGCAGAGAAGAGTTCAAAGCGAGGACCGGAGAATATCCTGCAGCTTCTGCCCGATGTCTTCACCGAACCGCAGCTGGAAGCCATCCGTCTGGAACACGGACTGAAAGCGCAGGGCTGCAAGAACGTCATCAAGCAATGGATTTATCGCAAGTATATCGTGCGCATGGAATCTGAGGACGGCAAAAACGGTTACGGTTACAGAAGTTACAGTTTTAAGAAGCTCAAATACCGTCATGACGGTCAGGAGCTTGATTCCTAAACTTTAATTAATTGAAATTTATGGAAATTGTATTGAAGCGTATAGCTAAAAAGAACAGTTATACCATCGGACGCCTCTTTATCCTGAAGGATGAGGAGGTAGAGCGGAAGGTGCATTCCTCTTGGGCGCATCCCCAGCTGAAGCGATGGTTTGAACACACGGTAGACGGCAAGCTGCTGTCGGAGGAGAACTATTTCTGCGATACCCTGGAGCCGACGTGGCGCAATCTGAAGGGCGTGGAACTGCAGCCTGAGGAGGAGAACGTGCGCCTGGGCAGGGTATCGGGCAAGAAGGCGCAGAAGATGAAGGGACATACCGCCATCCCCGAAGGCACCTATCCGTTGTTCGTTACCAAGTCGCCCCGTTTCAAGGAGTGGTTGCCGTATCTTCAGGGTGTGCCTGATTTCGAGGGCATCCGCATCCATGCCGGCAACTATCCCGACGATACCCAGGGCTGCATCCTGGTGGGCGAGAACAGGCAGAAGGGCATGGTGGTGAACTCCCGCATCTGGCTGCATCGCCTGAAGAAGTGCATCGGCGAAGCGAGGGGAAAGGGTGAATCCGTCTGGATTACCATCATCTAGCCGGGGGGTACACCTTAATTATATATATAGAAGTTTCGCAGGTTCAGAAGTGTTCAGAAGTTAAGGAGTTAAAGGAGTTAAGACAATAGTCTTTTTGGCGTAGTTTTTTAAGCAGCAAGACATACGTCTTAACTCCTTAATTCCTTAACTCCTTTAACTCTTGAACACTCCCCTTCCTCCCTCCCTTCTGAAGCTTGAACATGAACGAAAATGGCAAAAAAACTAATAAATGTCAAATAATAAGGGTGAATAGCCAAAATATTAAGTATTGTTGGCAAGAATTAGTGTACTTTTGCGACCGAAATAATAACAAATAAACCAAAAAACGTAATAAGACATGGACAACAAACTATTTTTTAAAGAGTCTGTTTTGCCTGTTACTCTTTTTTGCTCAGCATTGATGTTCTCCCCTGTAGGAGCAACTCAGGTGAATGCGGCTACAAATGTAGTACAGCAAGCTAAAACAGTAAAAGGTACAGTTGTAGATAACATGGGCGAGCCAGTCATTGGCGCCAGTGTTAAAGTAGTAGGCACTACCAATGGTGCCGTAACTGATCTAGATGGTAACTTTACTTTGACCAATGTGCCAAAGAATGCTACTGTGGAAATCTCATATATCGGCTATATTGCCCAAAAGATAAGCGTTGCCGGAAAGAGCGATCTGAAGGTAACATTGCAGGAAGATAACAAGGCTTTGGATGAAGTCGTGGTAGTAGGTTATGGTGTGCAGCGCAAGAGCGATGTGACCGGAGCCTTGGCTCACCTGGATTCAAAGGACCTGACAGCGATGCCTGTAAAGGATGCCCTGGAGGGTATGCAGGGTAAGACTGCCGGTGTGGATATCACCAACTCCCAGCGTCCTGGTACAGTGGGTAGCATCACTATCCGTGGTCAGCGCTCCATCGGTGCCCAAAGTACTCCGCTCTATGTAGTAGACGGTATGATTATCCAGAACGGTGGTATCGATAATATCAACCCTCAGGATATCGAGAGCATCGAGGTATTGAAGGATGCTTCTGCTACCGCTATCTATGGTGCACGTGGTGCCAACGGTGTTGTGCTCGTTACTACCAAGAAGGGTAAGGAAGGCAAGGTTACCTTGAACTATGCAGGTACCGTTACCTTCTCAACTCTCCACGACGTAACCAAGATGATGAATGCCACACAGTGGATAGACTATGCCCGACTGGCTGCATATAATCAGGGACTCTATGGTGATAAAAACCAAGACTTTGCTCCTAATTATGAGGGTGATGTGAAGCTTTTCGGCGGTCAGGCAGACAGCTGGGCGAATATCAACCAGGCTTGGGTAGATGGTACTTATCATCCGGAATTGGTAGGCTCTTACGACTGGGCTTCTCATGGTAAGCAGACCGGTATCACCCATGAGCATACACTCAGTGCTTCTGGTGGTACAGATAAGTTCAAGGGTTATGGCTCATTTGGCTATTTAGACCAGAAGGGCGTACAGCCAGGCCAGAGCTATCAGCGCTTTACCCTGAATACATCTTTCGAGGCTAGACCAGTAGCTCCATTGACATTGGGCTTCACCATGAATGCTTCATACGGAACCCAGAACTACGGTTACAACTACAGCAAGTCAGTAACCGGTGCGGGCGATTACTACAATGCACTGAATACCATGATTCCATGGACCGTGCCTTACGATTCTGAGGGCAACTATATCCGCAATCCATGGGCTTACAACGTGAACATCATCAACCCTATCGATGAGTTGAAATACAATACCAACAAGCGTACCAACTTCCGCATCAACGGCAGCGCCTACGCTCAGGTAGATTTCGGTAAGGTATGGGAGCCATTGGAGGGCTTGCAGTACCGCATCCAGTTTGGTCCTGAACTGCAGTACTATCGTCTGGGCATCGCCAATGCTGCTGACGGTATCAACGGCGACGGCAACAACGTGGCTCAGTACAACCCATCCAACAAGGTATCCTGGACACTCGATAACCTGATTTACTACAACAAGACCATTGCCAAGAACCATCGCATCGGCCTGACCCTTTTGCAGAGTGCATCCAAATATCATTCAGAGAATGGTAATATCAAGGCTTATGTAGCGAGTGCAGAGGAGCTTTGGTGGAATACAAGTTCTTTGGGAAATCCGCAGGCTTATTCTACGGGGCTGACTGAAACTTCGCTTGCTTCCTACATGGCTCGTGTGAACTATACCTATGCAGACAAGTATATGTTGACAGCCAGTGTTCGTTCCGATGGTGCTTCTCAGTTGTCTGATGGTCATAAGTGGGCGTCATTCCCATCTGTAGCTCTTGGTTGGCGTATTGATCAGGAGAAGTTTATGCAGAAGGCTGATTTCATAAGCAATTTGAAACTTCGTCTGGGTTATGGTATTTCCGGTAACTATGCTGTATCTGCATACGCTACTCAGGGTGCTGTTCAGAGCAACTACTATGCATGGGGCAGTATGGATCCTACAGTGGGTTACTTGCCTTCTGATGCTTCTGCCAAGAATCCTAACAAGATGGCGAACCTCGACCTCGGTTGGGAGAAGACCAAGCAGTGGAACTTAGGTCTCGACTTCGGCTTCATCAACAACCGTATCAGTGGTAGTGTTGACTACTATCACAACAAGACTACCGACCTGATTCTGGCTACCACCATCCCATCTCTCACCGGTTATACCAGCACATTTGCCAACGTAGGTGAGACTTCCGGTTGGGGTGTTGACCTGCAGTTGAATGCCATCCCTGTGAAGACCAGGAATTTCGAATGGAATACCAGTCTTACCTGGACCATCGACCGCAACCGTGTGGATAAGTTGAACAATGGCGTGAAGGAGAACGTAAACGACCGTCTCTTCGTAGGTGAGGAAATCGGTGTTTACTACGACTATGTATATGATGGAATCTGGAAGACCTCTGAGGCAGAAGAAGCTGCCAAGTTTGGTCGCAAGCCGGGTCAGATCAAGGTGAAGGATGTAAATCCTGACGGCAAGATTGACGCCAACGACCGTCAGATTGTAGGTAAGGTTCGTCCACGCTGGTCAGGCGGTTGGCACAATACCTTCAGCTACAAGAACTTCGAGTTGTCTTGCTTCATCTATGCCCGTTGGAAGTTTACTGTAGCCAAGGGTGCAGAAACCCTCGGTGGTATGTATGCTATGCGTGATGTGGATTATTGGATTAAGGATATCAATGAGGATGCCGAGTATTATTCTCCAGGTTCTCAGGGACAGAATGCCGATACTTTTTCTGGCTCAATGAACTATCAGGACGGTTCGTACATCAAGATGCGTAACATTTCTCTGGGTTATACCTTCCCTAAGAATATGACCAGCAAGTTGGGTATGAGCAATCTCAAGGTTTATGTTCAGGCTATGAACCCATTCACTATCTATAAGAAGTGTAAGTGGCTTGATACCGACCTCTTGAGTTATGATAACAACTCTACTTCTTATGGTTCTGGTACAACCATCAAGAGCTGGGTTATCGGATTAAACATTGGATTCTAAATACAGATACATCATGAAGACAAACAAAATATTATATGCAGCACTGATTGCAGGTGCAACTTTAGGAACTGTTACTTCTTGTAGTGATTCGTTCCTTGACGAGAAGCTGGTTACTGAGAAAGGTACGGCTTATTTCCAGACTAAGGAAGGTATTGACGACCTGGTAACGGGTGCTTACCAGAAATTGAAGTTTAAGTATAACTATATCTGGGGTATTTATCTCTATGGTATGGGTATCGATGAGTTTACCAGTGGTGCCAACAACATCACCTCTTATAATGCATACAGCACCGACCTGAACTCGGGTGAAACTGCTGCCAACCAACCATTGTGGGACAATATGTATGGTCTCGTAGAACCAGCCAATCTTGTCATCCAGAATACTCCATTATATTATGGTGAGAAGGTGAGCACTTACAACAACCGTTTGGGTGAGGGTTACTTCCTCCGTGCTTTTGCTTATTTCGAGCTGGTAAAGCAGTATGGAGGTGTGCCTTTGAAGCTGGAGCCAAGCAATGGTAAGATTAATTATACTTATACTCGTAATAGCGAGGAAGAGTGCTTTGCCCAGATTATTTCTGATTTCCAGAAGGCATACGAATTGTTGCCTGAATCTCCAGAAGGAAAGCAGGTTGGTCGCCTAACTAAGTCGGCTGCTGCCCATTTCCTGGCAAAGGCTCATCTGTATCGTGCCTCTGAATTGCATGATAGCTGGAATGCTCAGTACAAGGATGCCGACCTGGATGCTGTCATCAAGTACGGTAAGGAAGTAATAGCTGCCCACCCATTGTGCCAGAACTTCCAGGAACTGTGGGATTATACAGAGCCTAATGGTGCCAATGAGAATGTCAGTGAGGTGGTGCTTGCTGCACAGTTCTCTAATGATGGTGCCAGCACGCATGGACGCTTCGGTAACCAGTTCCATCTCTACTATCCATCAGTCTATCAGAATATAGCAGGTTGCAAGCGTGATATCTCTGGTGGTCGTGAGTTCTCTTACGTCAGTGCTACAGAGTATTCTATGCAGGTATTTGACCGTGTGAATGATTCCCGTTTCTGGAAGTCATTCATAACCAAGTATGGTGCTAATTATACAGCAGGTGCTCCATATTGGATTACTACCAAGAAGAATAAGGACACAGGAAAGCTGGAGATTACGGATGATGTCTATAAGGCACACCCAGAGTATTATCCTGATGATGTGAAGGTTCCTACAGAAACAGATCCAGGCGATCATCGTTTCAAGGGTGGTGAGATTGGTATCAAGTATATCGTCAATAATCCTGGCGATACTCGTTTTACTCCAGCTTTGAATGCTGATGGTTCAGAGAAAAAGTCAGAGGATTATGTTTTGAAGAATGGTAAACTTGTTCCAGAGCATACTTTCGTACGCTACTATGCTGGTCAGTCTTTCAGCTTCAATACACAGAGCAATCCTGCTGAGCGTTCTGGTAACTACTATATTCTGGGTAGTATCCACAACAGAAGCGTGGCTTTGAGCAAGTTCCGTGACGGTGCACGTGAATCTATCGCTTCACAGTTTGGAACCCGTGATGCCATCATTGCCCGTTCTGCCGATGATGTTCTGATGGTAGCTGAGGCTTATATCCGCAAGAAGGATTATGGAAATGCCATCACTTACCTGAATATGGTACGTGACCGTGCCGGTTACAAGGCTGGCGAGGACCGCTCTATCAGCCGTGATGGTGGACAGGCTTATAAGAAGAACTCTGCTTGTACAGGAAAGGGTGGTGGATTCTCTGCCGAGGGTTCTATCTATACAGAGGAGAATACTTATTATGAGTCAAACAACATTGCCGAGACTACTGCTTCTACTGAGAGTAATATGCATCTGAATGGTATTGAGGATGTGCTCAACTCTAAGGTTGAACAGCCTATCTACGAAGCTTTGAAATTGACATCCGACTATGATAAGTTCATGTGTTTCCTCTTGGATGAACGTACACGAGAGTTGATTGGTGAAGGTCAGCGTTGGGAAGATTTGGCTCGTACCAAGACTTTGGAAGCTCGCTGGAATGCGTTTAGTGATGCTTCTACTGGTGGACAGGGCAAGTTTGATCCAGCCAAGCATTACTATCGTCCAATTCCTCAGTCATTCCTCGACGGTATTACCAACGAGAACGGTGCTTCCCTGAGCAATGAGGAGAAGGAGAAGATGCAGAATCCTGGTTACTAATCGGATATCTATAGAACAGAATCATATATGACAAAGGGCGGTATCTTTCTCCTGGCAGAAAGGTATCGCCTTTTTCTTCTCATACGGGAAAATAACAGACGAATTGTATGATTGTCCGCTTCTTTGGATATTTTTACCAGGTAGATGAACCGGATTATGCGTACTTTTGTAGCAGAAATACAAAATAATAAACAACTATCATCATGCAAATCAAACAAATGTTATTTCCGATGATGAGTATGGCGCTGACAATGGCTCCCTGCTCTCATCTCCATGCTCAAGTGCCGACTCCGGTATCGCAGATGGAGAAGCTGGACCGTGGCCTGGTGGCTTTGCCTGCCCAGGACAAGGGAATCTTCCTCAGCTGGCGATTGCTGGGTACGGACAGCAAGAACGTATGCTTCGACATAGAAAGAGATGGAAAGATTATCGCCCATCAGGTGAAGCTGACCAATTATACAGACCGGAAAGGTTCTGCTGCCAGCAGCTATCGAATCATCACTTATCAGAAGGAACCCAGGATGGATGCTCCGGCTGAAAGAGAAGTTTCGAAGGCGGTGAAGCCATGGAATGATCTCTATCGCTCCCTGCCCATCAACCGTCCTGCCGGCGGTGTCACTCCCGATGGAAAATCCTACGAATATACACCCAACGACTGTAGCGTGGGCGATGTGGATGGAGACGGAGAATATGAAATCATCTTGAAATGGGACCCGACCAATGCCCATGACAATTCGCATGACGGCTATACGGGAGAGGTCATCTTCGACTGCTACAAGCTCGACGGAACCCAGCTCTGGCGCATCAATCTGGGTAAGAATATCCGTGCCGGTGCCCACTATACCCAGTTCCTGGTCTATGATTTCGACGGCGATGGCAAGGCAGAAATGGTCTGCAAGACATCGGCTGGGTCGGTAGATGCCAGGGGCAGGTTTGTGAGCGATGTGGCTACGGATGAAGGAATCCGCTCCATCGACAACCATGCCGACTATAGCAATTCCAGAGGTCGCATTATGACCGGTCCTGAACTGCTGACGGTCTTCCATGGCGAAACCGGAAAGGCGATGCATACCATCTGGTATGAGCCCAACCGAGCCTTCGGTACGGGCAATCAGGTGGAAGAGGGGGAGCATCTGGAGAACGGATTCCCTGCCTACTCTTCTGTTTGGGGCGACAAGGCAAACTATGGCAACCGTGGCGAGCGATACCTGGCTGGAGTGGCTTTCCTGGAGGGTGCCGACAAGAAGCCGAGTGCCGTAATGTGCCGTGGCTATTATACCCGCTCTTATCTCTGGGCGGTAGATTTCGACGGAAAGGAACTCAAGACCAAATGGCTCCATGCTTCGCTGACTCCCAACGACTGGAAGGTGACCGATGCCGACGGAAAGGTGCTGAAGGAAGCTCATGGATGTAAGGCAACTGCCTATGCCCAGGGAGCGCACAGTCTGGCTGTGGGCGATGTGGACGGAGACGGACGTGACGAAATCACATACGGTTCGGCTGCCATCAACCCTGACGGAACCTTGTTGTATTCTACCGGATTGGGACATGGCGATGCGCAGCATCTTGCTGACCTGGATCCCGACCGTCCGGGCTTGGAATATTTTATGGTACACGAAGAATATCCTTACGGTTCTGACCTGCGGGATGCGAGAACAGGCGAAATCCTGTTCCGTACACTCGATAAGGAAGATACCGGAAGAGGAGTGGCTGCTGATATCGATTCCAGGCATCGGGGATATGAATATTGGTGTTCGGATGCTCCTGTAGTAAGAGACATTAAGGGTAAGCCTGTTTCGGCAGAATCATCTTTATCCTCTCAGAAGAATCATGAAGCTGATCATTTCAGAAGTAATGAGAAAACGAGTTTCAGAGCTGTTTCCAGAATGCCGGCAATGAACTTCCGGATCTATTGGGATGGTGACTTGCAGGATGAACTTCTGGCAAACGGGCGTTCTCCTCATTTTCCTCCTTATCTCCAGAAATGGAACGGCAGCGAGGCGGTGGCTTTGCCTTTGAGCAATGGAAAACAGCTCTACGAGATGGGAAACTCGGTGAGTTGCAACTGGTCGAAGGCGACCCCGAATCTGCAGGCTGACCTCTTCGGCGACTGGCGAGAGGAAGTCATCTATTGGGACAAGAGCGATGCATCGCATCTCAACATCTTCACCACCAATTTCCCTACGGAATATCGGGTTCCAACCCTGATGCACGACCATATTTACCGTATGGGAGTGGCATGGCAGAATGTAGGCTATAACCAGCCTCCACATCTGGGATATTATCTGCCCGATCATGCAGAAAGGATTAAGTGAAGAATGAAGAACGAAGAGTGAAGAATTCTCTTGTATATAATATAACGATAATAATTTGATAAAAAATGTAGCTAATGAAAAGAATATTATTCGCCATTTCATTGATGGCGGCAACAACAGCTTCTTTTGCCCAGGTGGCAAAACCGATGGAAGATGTCAACAAGGTTATCGACAATACCGTAGATAGCCTGAACAAGGCGATGACCGCTCGAATACAGCCGGGAACCAGCCGCAAGGGCAACAACCCGGTGCTCTTCCTCATAGGTAACTCTACCATGCGCAATGGCACATTGGGTAATGGTAATAACGGTCAGTGGGGCTGGGGATACTACGAGCACGAGTTCTTCGATGCCAACAAGATTACGGTAGAGAACCAGGCGCTCGGAGGCATGAGCAGCCGTACCTTTTATAACCGTCTGTGGCCGGATGTGCGCAGGGGCATCAAGGCTGGCGACTGGGTAATCATCTCCATCGGTCATAACGACAATGGTCCTTACGATAGCGGAAGAGCACGTGCCAGCATCCCTGGCATCGGCAAGGATTCGCTCAATGTCACCATCAAGGAGACGGGCGTGAAGGAAACCGTCTATACTTACGGCGAATACATGCGCAAATATATCAACGACTGCAAGGCACTGGGTGCTCATCCTATCCTGATGTCGCTTACTCCTCGTGATGCCTACGATGAGAACGACAAGATTATCCGCGTCAACAAGACCTTCGGATTGTGGGCAAAGCAGGTGGCAGAGCAGGAAGGCGTTCCTTTTGTAGATCTGAACGAGATTTCTGCAGCCAAGCTCGACAGCTATGGTCATTGGAAGGAGAAGTATCATTTCTTCACCGACCATATCCACACCTCCCGTTTCGGAGCGATGATGAATGCCCGTTCGGCTGCTGAGGGATTGGCAGAGAGCAAGGATCCAAGTCTGGCTCCTTTGCAGGCGATGATGATCAATGTGGCTTTGCCGGTAGAGAATTTCAAGCGCGAACCGGGCAAACCGGTCGTCTTCTTCACCGGAGACAGTACCGTGAAGAATGCCGATAAGGACGAAGACGGCATGTGGGGCTGGGGCTCTCAGGCTTATACCATCTTCAATCCTAAGAAGATTACCTGCGTGAATGCAGCCAAGGCGGGGCGCAGTTCCCGTTCTTATCTCAACGAGGGAAGATGGGATAAGGTATACAACAGTCTTCAGCCGGGCGACTACGTGCTCATCGAGTTCGGACACAACGACATCTGTTCTATGACCGACAAGAAGATGCGCGGTTCCATTCCTAGTGCCAAGGATACCTGCCATGTCTATCAGATGGAAGAGAGCAAGCAGTATGAGGTGGTTTATTCCTTCGGCTGGTATCTGAAGAAGTTCATCCAGGATGTGCGCGAGAAGGGTGCTACCCCAATCCTCGTTTCCCTGACTCCTCGCAACGAGTGGCCTGACGGAAAGATGGAGCGCCGAAACGATACTTATGGTAAGTGGTATCGCGAAATCGTTGCAGAGACAGGCGTTGCCTTCCTCGACCTCCACAACATCGCTGCCGATTCATACGATAAGATAGGCAAGGAGAAGGTGAAGGCTTATTACAAGAAGGATCATACCCACACCAGTCTGAAGGGTGCCCAGCATAATGCCAAGTGCGTGGCTAAGGGTTTGAAGAAGATGAAGAGTCCTTTGGCGAAGTATCTGAAGTAAAGCAATGGAATAAGATTGTTCTTAAAAGAAGGATCAAAATGAAGACAAGAAATTTTTTATTCACCGGTCTGCTGGCGCTGGCTTCTACGGTAGCCGCCAATGCCCAGACTTTCGATATCGACCTGTTGAAGGCGCAGCCTGTCTATTCTGCTGAGAAGGGTCAGGGATATGACATCTTGGCTGCTCCAAAGGCAAAGAGCAATGCGCCTTTCTTCTATTCCGTGAAGGTGGCGGATGGCAACTATAAGGTGACCGTGGTGCTCGGTTCTAAGAAGAAAGCGGGCAAGACTGTGGTTCGTGCAGAGAACCGCCGTTTGATGCTCGACGAGGTGAGCACCAGGAAAGGCGAGTTCAAGACTTACTCCTTCATCGTGAACAAGCGCAGCCCTTATATCAATGCGAAGATGAACGTAAAGATCAAGCCTCGCGAGAAGGATTACTTTACCTGGGACGAGAAGTTGACTCTGGAGTTTACGGGTGCTGCCCCAGCAGTAAAGAGTATCAAGGTGGAGCCGGCTCCAGCCGAAACCATTACCTTATTTCTTTGTGGCAACTCTACGGTAGTTGATCAGTTTACGGAGCCATACGCTTCCTGGGGACAGATGGTGACCCGCTGGTTTGGTCCGGAGGTGGCTATCTCAAACCATGCTGAAAGCGGATTGACTGCCGGTTCCTTCCTTGCCTCCAACCGTCTGGACAAGGTGTTGGCGATGATGAAGAAGGGCGACTATGTGATTTGTGAGTTCGGGCATAACGACCAGAAGGAGAAGTATGTGGGCAGTGGTGCTTGGTATAATTTCTCTTTCAATCTGAAGAAGTTTATCGATGAGGTACGCAAGAAGGGTGGCAACATCATCTTCGTAACTCCTACCCAGCGCCGCCGTTTTGACGATGCTACCCATAGCAAGATTCAGGAAACTCATGGCGATTATCCTGATGCCATGCGAGCTGTGGCGAAGCGAGAGGGCGTGCCTGTGATAGAACTTCACGATATGACCCGCACTTTCTTCGAGACCTTGGGGTATGAGAACAGTAAGAAGTCGCTGGTTCACTATCCGGCAAATACTTATCCCAACCAGACTAAGGCTTTGGAGGATAACACCCACTTCAATCCATACGGTGCCTACGAGGTGGCTAAGATGGTGGTGATGGGCATGAAACAGCTCAATCTGCCTATCGTGAAGTTTCTCCGTGCAGACTGGAAGGACTTCAATCCTGCCCAGCCTGATGATTTCAATCAATTCGTATGGTATCCATCCGTGAATCAGGATGTAACCAAGCCAGACGGAAATTAATACTTTAAACATTGAACTTTGAGCTTTGAACATTGAACTTTATGATTAGTTCTTTTGTTTCAAAAATCTCATATTAAATGAATTTGGAATGAATAGAAAGACAATACTTTTCGCCTCGTTGCTGCTGGGTGGTTTGCCTTTGATGGGAACCCTTTCGGCTGATGCAGCGGTGCGCGATACCATCAGCATCAACCAGGGATGGAAGTTCCATCGTGGTGATGTGAAGAACATAGCTGAGTTGAAATCAACCCAGAGCGTGGATGATGTGGTGAATCTGCCACATGATTTCCTGATAGGACAGGACTGGGTGGCTCCGGATGCCAGCGAGCGACCTGACAATAGCGATGCGGGCAGCAATGTGCGCAGCCGATTGAGTTCCCGTGGATTCAAGGAGATGGGCATCGGCTGGTATCGCTACGAACTCACTCCCAAGGACGAATGGAAGGGAAAGCGCATCGTGCTCGACTTCCAGGGCATCATGCTGGTGGGCGATGTCTATCTGAACGGTCAGCGAATCGGTGGTACCGACTATGGATACCTGGGCTTCGATATCGACCTGAGCAAACTCTTGAAATGGGGACAGACGAACGAAATCGCAGTCAAGGCGGATACGCAAAATCCAAGCAACTCCCGCTGGTTTACGGGTGCCGGTCTCTATCGTGATGTCAACCTCATCGTTACCAATAAGGATCTGTTCTTCCCTCGCCATCCGCTCTTTATCCGTACACAGGGCAACAGGGAGGTGAAGATCAAGGCGGAAATTATCAACCAGCAGAAGGTGGCTAAGGGACAGACTGCTGCCAAGATGCCGGTGGGCGTTCGCATTCTCGATGCCGATGGCAAGGTGGTGGCTGAGCAGAAGAACGACATCCACTTCAATGCCAAATGGAGAGACAGAGAGTATGAATTGCCAAGTATCTCTTTGGAAAACGCCAAGTTGTGGTCGCCGGATTCACCTTATTTATATACTGCCGAGGTGACGCTTTATGACAGTGAGGGCAACATCGCCGACCAGATAAAGGAGCCGTTTGGTGTGCGCACCATAGAAATCATCCCACAGAAGGGCTTGCTGGTGAACGGCAAGAAGGTTCTCCTCAAGGGTTATGCCAATCATCATACCCTCGGTGCCCTGGGTGCTGCCGCCTATCCGCGTGCCATCGAGAAGCGACTGAAACTGATGAAGGATTTCGGAATGAACCATATCCGCACCTCTCATAATCCATATAGCGAGGATTTCCTGAAACTCTGCGATAAGTATGGCATCCTGGTAGTGGATGAGCTTTACGACAAGTGGCTTACTCAGTATGCCGGTGGCAGAGTGGAATGGGAGAGTCTCTGGCAAAAGGATGTTCCTGAGTGGGTGAAGCGAGACAGAAACCATCCTTCGGTGGTGATGTGGAGCCTGGGAAATGAGTTGCAGCAATACAGCAACCTGCCTTTCAATGATTGGGGCGTTACGGCTTATAAGCTCCAGAAGGAGTTGCTGCACCGTTATGACGATACCCGACTCACCACCGTGGCGATGCATCCCCGCTATCGCAACCTGGAGACGGATTCCATTCCAGCCGACCTGGCAATAGAGACTGAGGTGAATTCATATAACTATCGCTACATGTATTTCCCTGGTGACAGCAAGCGCTATCCGGAGAAAACCTTCTATCAGAGTGAGGCAAGTGTGGCTGCCATGGGTCCTAACTTCTACGAGATGGACCGTGACAAGGTGATTGGTCTTGCCTATTGGGGCGCCATCGATTACCTGGGCGAGAGCATGGGATGGCCAGTCAAGGGATGGAACCAGGGTGTGTTCGACCTTTCTCTTCAGCCCAAGCCGGATGCTTATTTCGTGAAGAGCATGTTTACTGACGAGCCAACCGTTCACATCGGTGTTATTGAGAAATCGGGTGGCAACATCCAGTGGAATGGCATCAATGTTTCTGCCGGAAAGCTTTCTGAAAACTGGAACCGTGAGGCAGGCGAGAAGGTTTCGCTCTATACCTATACAAATGGCGACGAGGTGGAACTCTTCCTCAACGGCAAGATTCTGGGAGTGAAGAAGAACAGCAACGATCCTAAGCTCCGCGCCCGCATCAAGTGGGACAACATCGCCTATGCTCCAGGCACTCTGGTGGCTGTGGCTAAGAAGAACGGCAAGGTGGTGGCTCGCCATCAGATAGAGACCACGGGCGAGGCTGTGGCTCTGAAGCTGGTTCCGGATGTGGAGACCTGGCATGCTGATGGTAAGGATCTGATGCACGTCCGCATCTATGCCGTGGATAAGAAGGGCAGAAGAGTGCTGAACATGAAGGATGCCAAGGCATTCGACAAGTTGACTTTCACCGTGAAAGGCGATGCGAATATCGTGGCGGTGGATAACGGAAACATCGCTTCGGATGAGCTTCATATCGGAAAGACCCAGTTGGAGAAGACCATTCAGCGCAATCTCTTCCAGGGTTCCGCCCTCGTGATATTGAGAGCCGGCAATAAGCCGGGAAAGATAGAACTTTCTGTAGCTGGCGAAAAGATGAAAGCCAAGAAGCTGGTTCTGAATACGAAATAAACTGTTCGATAAGAATACGTAATAAACTATTTGATAACAATAAAGGTCGCCATAATCTTGGCGACCTTTATTATTGTTGGAAAATCTTGGATTATTTTCTGAATCTCTTTTTAATCCATTGGTTGAATGCGACATAAGCACTGATTTCCTCCTGATGTTGAGGTTCGGCAAATGTCAGGTTATTGCCAGAGGAGTCTCCATGCTGGTCTGGGAAGATAATCATCAGATTGGTTCCCAGGAAGAAGCGGGTGATTTCTTCCGGTAAGCGTTCGAGAGCTGTCTTGTGAGATACAGTTCCCTTACGGGCTGTGATAATCACCAACATGTGGTCTTCCGCTATCTGGGAAGCTATTCGAGGCATCTCGTTCCAATGATTCATCAGGGTGTAGTCTGCACGTACTTCATGATGACGGTTGGTGATATATTCATTGATGAGTGCCAGGGTTTCCTCGCGACCGTGGAATTGGATACGGCAATCCAGATTGCCTGCTAGTCGGGCAAGACGTTCTACCCATCTGTAGAAGCCTGGTTCAAACTCGGCTCTGGATGGTACTGCCACTTCTATGCGACGCAGGGTATTGAGCGGTTGCTTGATGCGCGCCATGATAATCTGGCGGCTCAGTCCGTTGAACAGACTCTGATGGAACTCTCCCCAGAATTTAGGTGAAACCTCAGGATGCATGTGCATGCCGATGATGATTTCGGAACACTGGAACTCGTTGAAGGCATGCTTGATGCCGTTGGCGATGTTGGCTGCGATGCGGACCTGCGTCTGCGTCATCACGTCTGTGGCTGCCGCAAGTTGGCTGCAATGGTCCAGCAGCTGGCGGCCCTGTTCCTGCTTGTATCGCATATCCTTGTCATCATACACAACATTCAGGCAAACCAGTCCTCTGTTCAATTTCTGGTTTCTTACCAGGAAAGCAAGGTTCATCAGGTTGTCTGCATATTCCGGATATTTCACAGGAATGAGAATCTTCTCATCGCTTGCTTTCTTGTCATCTTCTGCATCTGGTAGTTCCTTGTCGCGGAGGATAATCTTTCTGGAACTCCAGTCGGTGAGCATCGAAGAGATGATGCAGGTACAGAGAATCATCATCACCACGCCGTTCAGCATGTCATCGTTTACCAGATAGGTGTTCGGACCCACCAGAATGTTCATACCCACCATCACCATGGCGATACTGCCGGCGGCATGGGCAGAAGTCAAGCCGAACATCATGTGACCCGATGACAGCGGCAACCGGAATCCGAAGCAGGCGGCATAGGCGGCGATGGCTTTTCCTAATGTTCCGAAGAAAACAATGCAGAATACTACCCAAAGAATATGACCGCCCTGGAAAAGCAACCCCACATTGATGAGCATGCCCACACCTATCAGGAAGTATGGAATGAAGAGTGCATTGCCCGTAAACTCCAATCGGTTCATCAGCGGAGACACGTGCGGGATATACCTATTTAATATAAGACCCGCAAAGAAGGCACCGAAGACACCTTCGATACCTACCATCTGGGATAAGGCTGCACTCATGAAAAGCATCGCCATCACAAAGATAAACTGCATTACTGCATCGCTGTATCTGCGTAGAAACCATCGCGTTAGTCTTGGAATCAGAAATATCATGAATCCGCAATATGCAGCAAACTTGGCTGCGAAAAATAGCCAGAAAAGGATACCGTCGTGCTTGGAAAATGAAGCTACGAGACCCGCCAGCATGATGAGGGCTATCAAAAGTGAAAGCATACTGGAACCCACACTCAACGTAACGCTTGGCTTCTGTTGCAATCCATAGCGTGCCACGATAGGATAGGCTATCAAGGTGTTGGATGCCATGATACAACTTAGAAGCATGGAAGCCCTGAAGGAATAATGAAGCAGCCAGATACTCATGCCGAACGTAAGGAAAAAAGGAACGAAACAGGTAAGAAGACCATAAATGAGTAGTCTCATCTTGTTCTTCTTCATGCCTTCCATGTCCATTTCCAAGGCGGCTAGGAACATGATATAATAAAGCCCCACCTTTCCGAACAGCTCGAAAGATGAGTCTCGTTCCAGGATATTGAGTCCGTATTTACCGACCAGTACTCCTGCCAAAACCATTCCTATGATGTGGGGAATTCTTAATTTACCCATGATGATTGGGGCAAATAGAATGATGAGGAGTACTACGAAGAATATCAACGTAGGGTCAGCTATTGGGAAATATTCTGCAATATGTAACATAGGCTTATTCTGATTTTATTTTTTGAGTGCAAAAGTACAAATAATTCTTGAAAAGAGCAAAGCTTTTGTCTTTTATGTGCATTTTATCAGGCTAGAAACCGCTTTTGTCGCTAAAAGGATCATGAGAATGGCAAGTAGAAATTGCCAAACTGTATTTTTGAATCTATTTCATATATATAATAAGGTATAAAAGGATTTTTGAAAGCTCGAAATGTTTACGAGTGTTAAAACATATCTGTTTATCGAACTTTTTTGCCGAAGAATTTGGTGGAATGGAAAATAGTTAGTACTTTTGCACTCGCTTTTGAGAAATCAAGCATTACTCGAAGCAATATAAAGAAAGAGTTCTTTGAAAGATTTTACATAA
>NZ_JBQKHJ010000036.1:0-29779 GCF_052118345.1 Prevotella sp. LCP21S3_D2
ACGAATCAAGAACTCCTTTTCCAATGGATTTAAATGCTTTGCCATAAAAAGTTTCCTTTCTGGTGAATACTTGACGATAAGATAACCGTGCTTCGGCAAGTTGTGTGCCCTTACGTTCGGGCTACGCCCTCTCTACAGGGCACACAACTCTATCTGCTTGCAAAGGTAATCATTTTCCATCAGTTTTCCACCTTTCTGTGTCTACTTTTTGAGGGGCAGCAAGAGACATTCTACGTATTAGACATTTTCACGTTTATCAAGCAAAAAACTGATAAACTCATCAGTGATATTAGAGATTTCTCCTTTATCATAGATTGTCAACAAATCAATGATAATGGAATCTCCTTCCTGGTAAAGATTATAAGTGAAATCTTAACCTTCATACTACGCCTCCTCTTCTCTAAGTCTTTTCAAAAATTCATCAGCATCCATCGGCTTAGTCCCATTCTTCTTATGAGCTTCCAGTTCATCAAGAGCACGGTTGAGGCTTTCTGCCACATAGGCTTCCTGCTCTGCCTGGCTCATATAAGTTTCCTGGTAACTGTTTCCTGATTTGGAGATAGAACTGGCTAATTTATCAGCATAGTCTTTGAGCTTAGCGACAAATTCGTCAAGCGTATATTGACCTGTAGAAGGTACTTGAAACTGAATATTAATCGTTTCCATCTTATTCCTTTCTTTTAAATTAACGCCACAAAATTAGCGAAAAGAATTGGTAATGCCAAAGAAAAGAACGACTTTCTTCGCTTTAAGACACAAAAAAGCCATTCAGCATCAGATTTTAAATGCAGCAAAACACATTATTCTATCTCCTCACACACCACCATATCCACGCTCCTGAATATCACAACTATCTTGTGAAGGCGGGTGGTCTTTACCTCTGTCTTCACCACATCACTATCTGCATAGCGATTAACCTGAGCGATAGCTGCCTCTCTCAGCTTCTCTACCTGCTCATCGGTGGCATCCGCCTTGCAGTATTTCAACTCCACAATATATGAATGCTCCATATCCGGATAATTCTCCAGGAGCGGACGCAGGAAGATGTCGGCATAACCAGCCTGGTTGTCCAGTTCTGAGATTGGACGATAGAACATATTCTGACAAGTCATTGCCAAGGTAAAGCCATGCACATACGACTCACCCTTCTGCCGGTCACGCTGAGAAGAATAGCGCTTGATGGCATCGGCTATAAAGCCGAAATAAGATTTATAATCACCATCATAAGCAAAGCTACTCTCCAAATCACTCTTCTGATAGGTATCGTAAGCCAGTTCGTTCTCCTTATAGGTGCTCAGCAAATAAGCATAGATCTGCTCTCTAACCACCTCGTTAGGAATCACAAACTTGGTCTTGCCACGATAGGTTCCATCAATGGTCAACATGCCAAAGTAAAAGAGCAAACTGACGAAATTGTCCGGATCGTTGATACTCTCGGCAGGAAATCCCCTTTTCAAGTTTCCCGTAACAAATCCATCCGTAACCAGATGCTGGATGATGCTGGCATCATGGGCAAACTCCTTGTCGTGGCGGATGAGCATGCGAAGCTTGTTATAATCTACACGGATGTTATCCTCTATCATATATTTCGGGATTCTACATCTGCTACTAATATACTGGTCTATGAAATACAGCACCATCACTGAGTTATACATCGTTGTTTCTCCATAAACCTCCTCAGCAAAGCAGTAGTTATCATACCATGGCTTCATCACCTGGATAAGTTCATCCACGGAATGACGGAAAGGACAAACCGAAGAATAGTAGGTCAACATCTCCCGTACTTCTTCCTCCGTAAATCCCGTCATCTCGTTAAACTCGGCGCTCAAGGAATAGTTGGTGCCGATGTTGAAACCACTGGTCAAATCATCCATCGTCACAGGACTGACACCTGTTACGAAAACACGCTTCAGGGATGTACTTGTAGCCGCCTTTACCGCATCGAAGAAGAGTCGCAGATAGCCTTCGCCATGCGTCTGCTTGCGATAATTGGTCATATATTGCGGCTCTGCAAGAATCTTATTGGTAAAATGATCGTACTCATCTATGAAGAGATAGATTTGCTGACCAACTTTCTTACACTCCTTACAGATATATTGCAATTGGTCGATACACCCCTCCTGCTTGTTCATTTCCTCCTTGATATTTTCAGGAAGATACTGCTGATAAACATCACAGAAAAAATTATAAGCCATGTTACACGTAGAATCCAATCCATCCTTATAATCGTCGATACCAGCTGATACTACCGAGAAATCCAGATTCAGCACCAAATAGGAATTACGCTCCGGGGTTGGATTCTTACCTATATAAAGGTCACCAAAGAGCTGTTCAAACTTATCCTTCTGGTTCACATCATAGTAATTCTGGAGCATAGAAAGGGTAAGGCTCTTGCCGAAGCGGCGAGGGCGAATATAAAAGAAAAACTTATTTGCTGCCTCCATTTCTTCTATGAACGGAGTCTTATCCACATAATAGCAATCATCCTTTCTAACATCCTCAAAATTCATCATGCCATAAGGGATGCGCTTGCGATATACGCGTTTCTTCTTCTGTTCCATATCTACTACTTTTTAGACTTTTTCTTTCTTTGTGCAAAACTACAATAATATTTCCTAACTACCAAAGAAAAAGATGAGAAATCATACTTTATCTTATTTTTTTCTCCTCACCCAAACCTTATGGCTGTGCCGACCCACAGAGCGGATAGGAACAGTCTCGTCATGGGCTATCTCCTTCAGCTCCAATGAGGCGGCTGTGCGGCTCAAGTTGTTGATGTAGGCATAGTCGGTAAGCCCGATGAAGCCTTTCTCATCGATGACATCCAAGGCTCGGGCGATACGCTCCTCTCGGGTATATTTCTTTTTCAGTATCTGTTTTACGCCACCCATATCCCGCTCCAGATCACGGTCGGCTGCCAGCTTCACAGACTTGATGAAATCGGGAGATGCCTTGAAGTTCACATCTCTTACGCCTACCTTGCGATGGGTCATCTTGTCATCATCGCCCTGCATCTCCGTAGGCTTGTCATCCTCGAAGCCCAAGGATAGAGAGAAGGTACCGAGGCCCTCCAGATTCACATTATAGCCCATGGAGAGCATCTCAACAAGCATATCTTCCACATCCATCAGCACTGCCTCCGTGGTGCTTGCCGAAATACCACGATGATAACCCTGCATCCTTTCGATGAATTCCTTGCGAGATAGAGTGCGGTTGACTACCATCTTGGGATAAACCTTACGCTTGCCGGTATGATGAACATCCGACATCTCCTGCAACTTGTACTTTGCCATATCGATTCCTTTCCTTATTAAGTTCTACATCATCATTTATAAAGAGAGACCGTAATCCTGGAAGAGATGGTTTGCATCCTTAAATGCATTTATCTATACTCTTAAGGATAATAGTCTTTATTATTAGAAGAAATCTATGTTCAGCAGTGTTGAATCTATGTTCAGCAGTGTTGAACTTAAGTTCGGCAGTGTTGAATATAAGTTCGGCACTGCTGAACATAGATTTCTCCACGGCAAAAATACAATTTTACCTAGAGATAAACAAGAATTTTTCAGGATTTAAACTAAATTAAACAAGGGAGCGGACGAAAGCATTGCCTAGTCCGCTCCCTTGTCTTCCAAGATATCATCTTTGATGTAGGAAAAGTAAAAAAGTACTATTTTGTTATATTACGAACGAAATGCGGAAAAGCCACTTCTCCTAATTCTGGTGTGTATTCAAAACCTTCGTAACTGAAGGCTGCCAATTCTTCTGGAGTAGCAAGTTGGTTGCTTAGAATGTATCTCACCATAGCTCCACGGCAGGATTTGGCCCACACAGCCTGCATTTTCAGCCTACCATCCTTCTGGCGAACATAAAAGAGGGGCTGGATGACTTTCACTTCCCTGCAAATTCTCTTCCAATCAAACAGATGTTCATATTCTGCCGTAGAGAGATGGATAAGTATGCCATCGTCAGCTTTCACACTGTGGATAAGAACATCGGTAAGTTTATCTTTCCAAAATTGATTGACCGGCTTGTCGTTTGTAGCTTCAAGCGTCACGCAATGCTCCATACGATAAGGCACGATGCCATCCATCGGCCGAAGCAATCCATAGAGAAAGCAGGTAATCCAGAGATGTTTCTGGGCATACTGCAGGGATTCTTCTTCCAAGGTGTTGGCACGTAGATGCTTATACGCCTGTCCATTGTAGGAAAATATGGCAGGCATCTTCTCTGCAGCCATAAAATTACGATAGCGTTTCCAGTTTTCCAAAGCTATCTTGTGGCTGCAATCAAGTTGCCTAGCCAATTCCTCTACGTCCAGCTTAGCCATTTCTGCAGCCAACATTTCAGCCACAGACTGGAAAAGTGGCTTTGAGACAGCTGCCCTATCTGCCTTATCAAACATGATTTTGGCATTTGCCAATAATATCTGCATAATACATTTATTTTAAAGGGTCACTCTTAATGATAGTTTTGCTGGCAAAGTTAATGAAAATATGACAAAACTCAAAGAAAAGTTCAATAAAAGTATAATATATTATAAATAAGAATGCCATATTGTACTTTATCTTGCGAAATCTGAGAATATTTATTATTTTTGCAAGAAGTTTAATCGTATTTGATAGAATGCAGCAAATAAACATCCAACATTACAACTCGCCCTGTGGAGAGTTAATTCTGGCTACAAGGATGAAACAGATATAGGAGATAAATAGATATGAAAAAAGATTCAAGGGCAAACCATGCCAGATATGTAGAACTCAATTTATTTCCAGAGGAGAAAGAGAATTATCAGAAAGATACTGTCTCTTCAGAAAACGAGGAAAACCATACCTCTACAGACAAAGAGTATGACTTGACAGGTCTGTTTGAAAGACTTTCCAAATCAGCATTCCGCAGCCGTTTTCACCTTTCGAAGAGGGATAAGGAATATATTGCAGAAAAGGGCCTGGAAACCATCCGTAAGCATGCGGAGGATTTCGTTGCCAAACGTCTTGCTCCTGCCGTGATTCCCAATGACGGCAAGCAGACGCCGATGAGAGGGCATCCTGTATTTATAGCTCAGCATGCTACAGGCTGCTGCTGCCGTGGATGTTTCTTCAAATGGCATCATATACCTGCCGGAAGACAGCTGACAAGAGAAGAACAGCAATATGCAGTAGCGGTATTGATGGCATGGATTGAAAAACAGGTTTAGAAAAGAATTTCCTTTTTCCTGCAAAGGCTAGTTTTTATGTCCAAAATTCTTCTTCACCCGTGGGGTGCATCTTTCCTCCGCATTTGGGACAGGTGTGCATATCCCACCTGTGAATTCTGTCCGATCCGCATCTCAGACACAGTCTTCCCACAAGAGAGTTGAAGCTAGGTGCAGCATCACCTATCACTCCACCCACCACTAGAGGTACTATGTTCCTGCAGTCTGGACAAGACATGGCTTCGATATGCTGTCCCATGAAGCCACGTCCCTCATATACTTCGGTCTCGTACCCACAATCCTGGCATCTGAATATCTTCTTTTGTGACATAAATAATCTCCTTTTTTACCAATTCAAAAACCAACTTACATTGGAGTATTTTCCGATTGTCTCAGCATCCTTGATGGCGTCAAGCTGACGTACATGCTTGTTTCTCTTGCTGATATCTATAGTTTTACCTTCCTTGTCATGGCTGTTGAATTCCAGGAGATTTGCCGTAGATGCCGACTCATCTATGGGGGCAAAGCCTTCAGAAGGCAATGAGTCTGGTATCCAATCCATAGCACCTTGCAGAGTGGAGAAGTCTCCGCTGCCATCAGCTGCCACAACTATATGACGCAAATCTGCAGAAGGGGCGTTTTTCTTTGTCCTAAACGTCCATGACTTCTTGCCATTCCATCCCTCAATCGTACCCTTGCTGATCTTGATTTCATATTCATGTCCATATTCCAGCATATTGTTATGCAGATAAATGGTTGCTTTGTTCCCGTGACAGATGACCGGATAGAAGTGAAAGGGATCAGAGAAGCCACCAATGATGGTCTTCTGATACTTGCACTTGTCTTCCTTAGCTGCACCTGACGAAGTTCCAGGACGGGTTTTGCGATTGGTTACATTCTCCACCTTATATATATATGGAACGGGAGTATAGACAGCTTTGGGATTCTTGGGCTGTCCTTCGATTGGTCCCGCCGGAATGCTCATGTCGATTCTATCAATCACCTTTCGAGTTGTCTTGTCCGTAACAGTGATTATGCCCTTGCTGCCAGTCTTTACAGTCTTGTCAAACACGATGACCAGATGTGTATCGATGTTGGTGTCTTGGGTATTCTCCTGAGGATAAAAACTGACTGGAGTTTGTGCCATCAGGTTCATACATGTGATGATACCTATCATTGAAATAAAGATTCGTTTCATATCAATAGCCTTTAATGTTGTTTTTGAGTGCAATATTACGAAAAAAAATCGAAATAACGTATTTTTTTGATGGAAAAATGTTCGACCTGTACGGTTGAATAATTTTCTTTCTGCTTATTTCCATAACGCAATAATACTTAAACAAGATACACGACCATCACAAAAACAAGAAAAAGTAATACTGTAGGGCAAAAATCTTCAGAAAAGAGATACGATTCCACCAAAAATTACTACCTTTGCAATCAATAAACAACAAAACAAATCTTAGCAAAGGACCACCGATGGCATCAGTAGCCTTAAACTACATCATCTGGATTCAGTCTATTGTTTCATTTTAAAACGAAGCGGGCAGTTACTATCATGCAGCCACTCTTCATTTACTAAATTAAAATTCAAAAAAGATATGAAACGTTTAATCATTACACTTGGGGTAGTCGCCTGCATAACTACTCCAACGTGTGGACAAAGTAAGGTGCAGAACTTTGATTTTGGCTGGAAATTCATAGAGCAGGATGTGAAGGAAGCACATCTTCCCTCTTGTAATGACGGCAAGTGGACAAGAGTAAACCTTCCCCATGACTGGGATATCTATCATAGCCCCAAGGCTGATGCACCTACTTCGAATGGAGGTGGATACTACCCAGGCGGTATCGGCTGGTATAGAAAGCAGGTGAGGGATACAGACCTGAAAACTGGCAAAGGCGAGAGCCTCTGGCTCCACTTCGAAGGAATCTACCAGAACAGCCAGGTTTTCGTGAATGGCATCCAAGTTGGCACTCACTTCTATGGCTACACACCTTTCAAGGTCAAGATCTCTCCTTATATCAAAAAAGGTATCAATACCATCGCTGTTCGTGTGGATAATTCCAAGCAACCCAACTGCCGATGGTATAGTGGATCGGGAATCTATAGACATGTATGGCTGGAAAAATACCATGAGAATAAAATGGATGCCCCTCAGCAGCTATTCATCCAAACAGAAAAGATCTATGGTATGTCTAAAGATGGCACACATGCCGACTCTGCAGCAATCCGCATTACCTATCAGGATAAGCTCAATGAGAGACGAGTGCTAAAGAATGTGGAACTATGGTCTCCTGCACATCCCAAGCTCTATGATATTCAAGTGGGAGAACTGAACGTCAAGCATGGCATCCGTACCTTCAGATATGATGCCCAAAGAGGGTTCCTGCTAAATGACCAGCCTACCCTTATCAATGGAGCTTGTGTCCACCATGACAATGGAGTGATTGGCGCCATGGCATTCGACGCTGCAGAAATCCGCAAGGTAAGATTGATGAAAGAAGCAGGATTCAATCTGATCCGTACTTCCCACAACCCACAGACACGAGCCATGCTCGATGCTTGCGACAGCCTGGGTATGATGGTCATAGATGAAGCCTATGACGGCTGGTATACAGAGAAGACCAAATATGACTATCATCTTGCCATAGACTCCTGCTACCAGGAAGATCTCAAAGCCATGGTACTCCGCGACCGTAACCATCCATGCATCATTTCCTACAGCATCGGCAACGAGGTAATAGAACGCAAGGAAATCAAGGTGATTCAAACCGCCCAGAAATTCAAGAAGGTCATCACATCTCTCGATAACACCCGTCCAGTAACGGAGGCTCTCTGCTCCTGGGATCATGATTGGGAGATTTTCGACCCTCATGCAGCGGTTCTGGATATAGTGGGCTACAATTATATGATGCACAAAGCAGAAAGTGACCACGAGCGATGCCCTGAAAGAGTGATGTGGCAGACAGAAAGTTATCCAAAAGATGCCTTTGCCAACTGGAAGCATACCGTGGAGCGCCCTTACATCATCGGAGATATGGTCTGGACAGGATTGGATTATCTGGGAGAATCAGCCATCGGACAGTTCCATTATGAAGGCGAATCCAGAAAAGAGCATTATCAGGAAAATCACTACCCTTATCATGGAGCCTATTGCGGTGATGTTGACCTCACTGGATGGAGAAAGCCTATCTCCCACTATCGCAGCATGCTCTGGAATCTAAAAGATGGTTCACCAGATATCTATCTTGCTGTAAAGGAGCCTGACTTCTACTACAAAGGGCATATCTCAGAAACCCAATGGTCGGTATGGCCTACCTGGGAATCCTGGAACTGGCAGGGATGGGAAGGCAGGAATATCGATGTGGAAATCTACTCCAAGTCTCCAAGAGTCCGCCTGTATCTGAACGATCAGCTTGTTGCAGAGAAGCAAGTTGGCATAGATACCGAGTATAAGGCAGTCATCACACTGCCCTATCAACCAGGCGTTCTGAAAGCCGTATCTCTCGATGCCAATAGACAGGAAGTGAAGGAAAGCATCCTCCAGACAAGCGGAGAACCTGCTTCCATCAAGCTCACGGCTGATAGAAAGCATATTCTAGCTAGCGGCGAGGACCTTGCATATATCACCCTGGAGGTAATAGACAAGAACGGCAACATAGTACCTGATGCCAACATACCATTAAACGTGGATGTCAAGGGAAGGGCAACGCTTCTTGCTGCTGCATCGGCAAATCTCAAGGATCTTGAGCCAAAGACTTCTTCCAAGGTAACAACCTATAAGGGTAGAGCCATCGTAGTAATTAGAAGTGGGAACAAACCAGGAAAAGCAACCGTCACCGTCTCTTCTTCAAAATTTGACAAGACAATCAGTGAAACAATTTTTGTACGTTAATTAATAGCAACTATGCAAAAGATTATCTTAACATCTGTCATGTTGATGACATGCGCATGTATGAGCGCCCAGAAAGTAACATCGTATTCAACAACCCAGGAGCAGTCTTGGAAAAAATCCCAGACTGCCCTGGCAGGCAAAGCCACAGGAAAGGTTGTTGCCGAGGTAAATGAACAGAGCAAGGGAACCCGATTCGTAGCTTTCGGTACAACATTCAATGAATTGGACTGGGATGCATTCAATATGCTTACCAGAAAGGAACAGGATGAGGTGATGTATAACCTGTATTCTCCAGAAGGAGACCTCAAGTTTACCAACGGCAGAGTTTCCATGAATGCCAACGACTATGCCCGTGCCTGGTATAGCTGTGACGATGTGGATGGAGATTTCGCCCTCAAGTACTTCAATATAGAACACGACAAGCGCAACATCATTCCTCTGGCTCGTGCGGCCCAGAAGTATCAGCCCAATCTGCAACTCTTCATGTCGCCATGGAGCCCACCTGTATGGATGAAGATCAACCACGATTATCCAGTTTCCCCAAGCCAATATAACAAAATGGATCCCCGTCAGAGCTATCTGCTCTATATGGACGATGGCAGGCAGGTGGATGCTGATGAGATGAAACTCCTTGGCGACCGTAATGGAGTGTTCCCACGCCGCCTTGCCACTCAGGACTTTTTCATTCAGGACCCTCGTTATCTGCAGTGCTACGCAGATATGTTCTGCAAATTCATCGAGCTGTATAAGGAGGAAGGCTTGCCTATCACCAAGGTAATGTACCAGAACGAAGCCTACTCCTATACTCCATACCCAGGATGTGCGTGGACTGCAGAAGGAACCCTGAAATTCAACAATGAATATCTCGCTCCTACCCTTGCCAAGAAGCATCCAGAGGTGGATTTATGGATAGGAACCTTCAACACCAACCGACTCGACTATGTGGAGAAGATTCTGGACGACAAGACTCTCCAGGCTAACATAAAGGGAATCGGAACCCAATGGGAATGCAGAAACAATCTTCCGGAAATGCGCAAGCGCTATCCTAACCATCGCTTCATGGTGAGCGAGAGTGAATGCGGAAACGGCTCCATGGACTGGAAGGCTGGAGAGCATACCTTCTTCCTCTTGGCGGATAATCTGGGAAACGGCTGTGATGAGTATTATAACTGGAACTTCATCCTGAAGGACAACGGCATCTCGCCATGGGGCTGGACCCAGAATGCCTTAATCCAGGTAGATGGTAAAACCCGCAAAATGCGATATACGGCAGAGTATTATGCATATAAGCACTTCTGCCATTTCGTACAGAAGGGCACCCAGATGCTGGCGTATGCAGGTCGTGAATACAGCAAGACCCCTGTCGTGGTGTTCAAGGATAAAAAAGGTCAGTATATAGTGACAGTGGGCAACTTTACAGATTCAGATGCAGCTCTGACTGTTAAGGCAGGCAAGAAGTTCCTGAACGTAAAGGCTACACCTCATTCTTTCAATACCTATATCTGGAAATGATAATATGGGACGGAACGAGACCTAAAACGTTCCGTCCCATAGAAACAAAAAGGCTCAACAAAGAATAAACCATACTAAAAGCAAAAATAATCCAGAAAACAGAAACAATTTCCAACTAAAATAACTATCTTTGCAGACAATAAGCATAAAACAACAATAACACTTTAAAAACAAGGCAAAATGAGAAAAGTAATCTTAACCACCATGGCGCTGCTGACAGCAGTAACGATGCCAGCTTCTTCAGAGAAGAATCCCATCAAGGTTAACCAGGTTGGCTATTTGATCCATGAAAGCAAGATAGCAACCATTGAGCCGGAGGCAAAGACCAAAAGCTTCCTCATCAGAGACCAAGAGGGTAAAACCGTCTGGCGCACAAAACATGCAACCACCAAGAAATCCCCATTCTCCAGCAAGATCCGCCAGGAGATAGACTTCTCCTCTATCACCAAGCCTGGCAGATATACCCTGGTAGCAGGAAGACATCAACAAAGCTTCATCATTTCCAGCGATCCCTATACGGAAGCCTTGAAAGCATCCATCAAAGGCTATTACTATCAGCGTTCTGGGGAGAGCTTGGAAAGAAAGTATGCTGGCGAGTACGCACGCCCGGCAGCTCACCTGGACTCTCATGTCATGGTGCATCCTTCGGCTGCAACCCCTAAAAGACCTGCGGGAACCATCATATCCTCTCCCAAGGGATGGTACGACGCTGGCGACTATAACAAGTATATCGTCAATTCTGGATTTACCCTCGGACTGATTCTGCAGTCCTACCAGCCCCATCAGGATAGATTCAATTCTCTCAATCTTCAAATTCCGGAATCCGACAATAAGATACCGGATATCCTGGATGAGATGATGTATAATCTGGAGTGGATGCTCACCATGCAGGATCCAACCGATGGAGGAGTATATCATAAACTCACCACCCCTAACTTTGAGGGATTCGTGATGCCAGAGGACTGCAAGCAGCAACGTTATGTGGTACAGAAAACCACCACCGCTGCTCTCGACTTTGCTGCCACCATGGCACTGGCTGCCAGAATCTACCAAAGATTCCCTGAGTTCCAAAGCTTCTGCCAACAAGCCATAGAATCAGCAGAAAAAGCATACGCATGGGCTGTTAAACACCCCACTGTCTATTACGACCAGGATGGAAACAACAAGAATTTCTCGCCAGCCATCCAAACGGGTGGTTATGGTGACAACCACACAGAAGACGAGTTCTTCTGGGCTGCTACAGAACTATACCTCACAACCTCTGAAACATCCTACCTGGAACAGGCAAAACAGTTTGTTCCGGATGAATTCAGCATTCCATCCTGGGGTAACGTGGCAGGCCTGGGCATCTTCCAATGGGTAAACCAGGAACTCCTTGGCACCCCAGATGCCGGCAAGCTCCCTATGAAAGAGATCAAAGAATCTCTTAAGAAAAAATGTGATGAGGATATCCAAGAACTGGCTACCTCTTCATTCCACAGTATCTTCGGCAACAATGCCCAAGACTTCCATTGGGGAAGCAACTCTGAAAGCTGCCTGGGAAGAGGCATTGCCCAAATGTACGAGTATGCCCTGACAAAGGACAACAAATATAGGCAAGCCGCCCTTTCTACCTTAGATTATTTCTTTGGACGTAACGCCACAGGCTATTGCTACCTGACAGGCTTCGGCACCCAGAGGGTCATGAATATCCACCACCGTATCTCTGCAGCCGACAATATCAAGGAACCAGTACCTGGTCTTGTGGCTGGAGGAGCCAACAAGGGACAGGAAGATGCAGAATTCGTACCAGCCTATGCTTCCAATATTCCAGATGAATCCTACCAGGATAACGTCGGCAGCTATGCCTCAAACGAAATTGCCATCAACTGGAACGCCTATCTGGTGTCCCTGCTTGGATGGATAAACTAACAGCACATTGGAGATTATCCGTATAAAATGCCCTTCCACCAATGCGAGTAATACCATTGTGAATAACAATACTCTTAAAAGAACTACAACATGCAAAAGCGTAAGCCTAAATAAAATCAGGTTTACGCTTTTAGTTTGTTGTCACCTTCCCCATCTACATCATCCCTACTCATCCATTCTTCAGTTGTTTCTTTCGTACCAATTCTCACAATCAAAAGGTACTCCAAAATTTAAAGGTTAGTTAAACCAACTCCTTAAACCAGTCCGCTTAAATCAAGGGTGTATTGGGTAGGAAGTTTCTGTTCATTCTTGATAAACATCAGCATATAAATAGGGAGATAAGTGATTTTTTCCACCTTCTTCACATTATCGTTACACAACACATAGGCTTTTGAAACCTGATAGGTTGTAGAGTTCATCACATTCGTAAGCGCTTTGTGACGCTCATAATCCTTGCCCGATTTAACCTCTAAAGGCAACATCTCACCATTTTGCTCTATCACAAAATCCAGTTCACCCTGCCGCTTGTTGTTATAATAATACAACTGGAAGCCATGCGCCTGGAGTTCTTGTGCCACCGCATTCTCATATATCGAACCAAAGTTGATGGACGGTTCGTTATCCAAAATCTTCAGCTGGATGCCATCTGCATAAAGACTTGCCAAAAGACCAATATCTGCCATAAACAGCTTGAATAAGTTTCGGCTGCTCGACAAAATCAAAGGCACAGTAGGCTCCTCAACATTATATACCGGCAAAGCTACACCAGCATCCTTCAACCACAAGAAACTATTCTGATAACGTGAAAACTTGATGTTTTCATTCAGGTTCTTCAATATGAAACGCTTGTTCTTGGCATCAAGTTCAGCAGGAATCCTGTCAAAGATTTCTTGAATATACAATTTATGGTCAGGGTCATATTTCGCTATATCCTGCTTATAAAGACGTATGATAGCCTGCTGCTCTGCCATTACATTTTGCAGATTATTGGTAGCCAGATATTTATCAACAGCTGCAGGCATTCCACCTACAATAAGATAAAGGCGGAATACCTCCATCATCTTTTCATGGATGAATTCATCTACAGGCGTCCCTTCTGTAAAATGTTTCCTCAAAACATCTATAATTCTATCGTTGATACCAACGGCAGTTGCAAACTCCTCAAAATCAAGCGGATACATATCTTTCACATCCATATATCCCACTGGAGCTGAACGGAGATTCTTAATTTCCACACCCAATAAGCTACCACTTAAAATATAGCGATAACTCCCCTCCTCCACCAAAAACTTGATGGCAGTTACAATTTCCGGGCATTCCTGCACTTCATCAAAAAACACAAGGGTATTACCCTTTATTAAATCCTGACTGGTCACTGTGGAGAGACGCAACAAGATGTCTTGACAGTTCTTCGCCTTGCTGAAGACCTTTACCAAACCCGGATTTTCAATGAAATTGATTTCAACGAATCTTTCAAAATGTTCATGACCGAAACGACGGATAGAATATGTTTTCCCTATCTGTCTTTCTCCTGTCAACATCAACGCTTTCTTATGGGTATCGAAAAAGTCAGCTAAATATCTGTCTATCTTACGCTTAATCATTTTTTGTCCTCTTTTCTAATATTAAACGGATGCATTTTGTCCGTTTTTCCAAGGGATTTAGACATAATTTTGTCCGTTTTTCCAAGTTTTAACGCTTTTAACACACTTTTCATTCGCGCGAATTCCGCGAATTCAACAAGCAACTGCCAAATATCCGGCAGATCTCTGTGAATAAAATAATCATCACCATTTTCTATATCCCAGTTTTTCCACTCATCTGTTGCTTCCCATCATCGCAAGGCATCACAATAACGGTTAAACTGCTCATCTGTCAATTCCACCGTCATGGTTTCGTACCAATTTTCATAATCAAAAGGTACTCTGAAAAACGTTTCTATCTCAAAACTACACCTCTTCATAATCACCCGAAATTAAAATGTTATTTTAGAATGAAGCAAAAATAAAACTTTTCTCTGAAAATACCCAATAATTCAGGCAATATTTTGTATAAAAAAGTATTTTCAAAACGCTATTTGAAATCCCAAACGTCACTTAACTGATCAAACAAAACAAAAAAAGAGAGAAACCAAGGAGCATAAGCTACTCGATTTCTCTCTGGAGATTCTATTTTGCAGTTGTGATTTAAAGAGTCTATATTCACATGCTTTGCTCTACAACTCCTTTACCATAAATATGGTGGTGGCGGTATGTCCTGAGTCACCAAGGCGCAGAGGAATATGCCTGAAGCCATGACGCTCATACATGGCTACTGCATCTGAGAACTGTGGGAATGACTCGATATACAGATGACTATAACCAGCCCTCCGGGCTCCTTCAATGGCCTGCGAAAACAAAACAGATCCATTGCCTTGCCCACGAACTAAAGGAGACAGATAGAACTTCACCAGTTCTGCATATCCATCCGGTAATCCCTCCGTGGGATAATAACCGCAGCCTCCCAGAACAACCCCATCGTCAGCAACTATCCAATAGCCGGCATTCTTCCCAGCCATTGCATCAAAGATATGCTCCGTCCTTGGGTCATCATACACGGTATTGACCAGCGGAGCGCCATATTCCTCAAAAACAGAACGGATGACATGAGCCAACTGTTGCTGGTCCTTCTCTTCAATATGTCTAATTTCAATCATATCAATTTCCTAAATTACATAGTCAACTTCAGACACACATGATGACTTTCCCTTCGACCGGTGACCGTTGGTTCAGGGCGTATTATTTCACGATTATCTCATCAACAAACAGCCAGCCGCCGAAGCTGCTTGGCTTTGCCTGAACACGGATGTAGCGGGCGGTCTTACTGCCCTTCCAGGTTAGCGTCTTGAAATTCAGAATCGGCTCCTTGCTCGACTCATACTTCTTATCGAATACCTGGGTGAAGTTCTTACCATCCTCACTTACAGATACGGTATATTGAGAAGGATAGAAAATCTCAGGACCGCTGCTCTGCATGAAATCGGTGCCTACACTGTTGATCTTGGTAGATTTACCCAAGTCGATGGTAACATCGAAGCAATCCTTGCCGATAAAGCCCTGCCAGCGTCCGTCGCCATGAGCCCAACCGCCCATGTTGCCATCCACCAGCGTCTGTTCACCAGCTGCCGGATAGTAGCGGTTATAAGCATGGTTATAGGTAACCTTGGCGCCCACTGCCTTATGCTGCACCGGTTTCATCTTCTCCTTGCGCTCACCAATCTCCTTCTTCAGCTCGAATGGATTTACGCCTTCAGCCTTCAGATGTTCCACCTGCGCCAGGGCACGGGTCTTGAACTCAGGATAGTTCTTGGTCTTGGTTCCGTTCCAGCCAATCTCAGCCAGAGCCAAGGCACGAGGATAAAGCATATACTCGGCATACTCTGGAGTAGGAATATGCTCGGTCCAGAGATTCGCCTGCACACCCGTAATCATATTGCGTTCAGCCTCAGGAAGATCGCTTCCCGGCACGTAGCTATACACCTTCTCGGTAGGAATGAAACCGCCATTTGCCACTGGCTGGGTGCCCGGCGCATCCTGATACATATCAAAGTAGCAGTAAGCTCCTGGCGACATCACCACGTCGTAGCCATGCTTGATCGCCTCGTGTGCCAGTTCGGTGCCACGCCAAACCATCACGGTAGTATTCTTGGAGAGATTTCCGGCAATCACCTCATCCCAACCCACGAGCTGTCTGCCATGCTCGTTCAGGAACTTGCCCATGTGGGAAATGAGATGAGCCTGCAATCCATCCACGTTGTCGATGCCCAGCTCCTTCATCTTCTTCTGACAGAGGGCACAACTGCCCCATGACTTCTTCGCAGCCTCATCGCCACCCACATGGATGTAATGAGATGGGAAGATATCCATCACCTCCTTCAAGACATTCTCCAGAAAATCGTAAGTACCGATGTTGCCCGGACAGAAATCTGCCTGCTTGTAAGGCTCATGGGTACAGGATAACTCTGGATAGGCAGTAAGCACCTCCTCAGAATGACCCGGCATCTCGATTTCCGGAACAATGGTGATGCCACGCTCGGCAGCATATTTCACCAGGTCGCGGAGTTCATCCTGGGTATAGTAACCACCCTCGGCACCCTCGCTGCCCTGCTCCAGATACTTGTTGCCATTGGCATTCCAGTCTTTCCACAACTTACCCGAACGCCAGGCTGCAAAGTTGTTAAGTCGAGGATAGCGCTTGATTTCGATGCGCCATCCGGCAGCATCGGTCAGATGGATATGGAGACGGTTGAACTTATATTCCGACATCACATCTATCTGTTTCTTGAGGAAGGAGATAGGGAAGTAATGACGGGAAACATCGAGCATCAATCCACGCCACTTATAGGCTGGTGCATCCACGATGTCGCAGCATGCAATGCCCTTCTTGGTGGTAAGCTGCTCCATGGTCTGCCAGGCACGGAGGAAGCCTTCGCTGCTGGCGGCACTGATTTCAATGGCATCAGATGCCACATGAAGCTTGTATGCCTCTGGCGAAGATGCATTGGCGAGCTTGGTAAACTTCACCACTCGCTTGGCTGCATCATTCACCTTGACATTCCATGCCTTGGTATAGATATTCTCGGCATCAGCGCCTACTTGGTTTTCTACTTTCACACCGTCGCTGGTGTTGAATACGCCCTTGCCCATCGTAACCTGCTGCGGTTTCGGCAACAGGCTCTGAGCCTGAAGGGATGAGGTTAGTAAGAGTGCCCCGAAGAGGGACAATAGATAGTTGGATTTTTTAGTCATACGGCTTATCTATAATTATTAATCTACTTTCTCGATGATTTTCATACCCTCTTCCACGGCCTTCATGTTCAATGGAATCAGGTTGTGATAGCGCTCTGGCAACGACTTGTAGAGTGCCTTGTTCAAACCGTCGGTGCTCACCACTGGGCAAACCTTCAGCAGTCCGCCCAATACAATCATATTGAACACCTTTGAATTCTTCATCTCGGCAGCCTTGTCCATCGCATCAATGCGATAGATGGTGATGTCCTTGCGCTGTGGAGGATTCATCACGCCATAACCATCGTAAATCAGGATGCCGCCGGGCTTGATCTTTGGCTCAAACTTATCGAGCGATGGCTGGTTGAGCACGATGGCTACATCATAATGGCTCAGGATAGGCGAAGAGATGCGGCTGTCGCTCACAATGACCGTCACGTTGGCTGTACCGCCACGCTGCTCCGGACCATAAGCAGGCATCCAGGTCACCTCCTTGTCTTCCATCAGTCCTGAGTAGGCCAGGATCTTTCCCATCGAAAGGACACCCTGACCACCAAAACCGGATATAATGATTTCTGTCTTCATTGTTCTTACAAATTTGTTGTATCCTTCAGGTCGCCCTTAGGATACTGCTTAAACATGTTCTCTTCCATCCACTTGTTAGCCTCAACAGGTGAGAGCTTCCAGCCGCTGTTGCAGGTAGAAACAATTTCTACCAGGCTGGAACCCTTGCCCTGCATACTTGCCTCGAACGCCTTGCGGATGGCCTTCTTTGCCTTGCGGATGCTTGCCACGGTCTCCACACTCTGGCGGGTTACGTAGCAGGTGCCCTGCAGATGGCTGGCCAGTTCGGTGATGTTCAGTGGATAACCATGAAGGTCTGCCTCTCGTCCGTAAGGACAGGTAGCGGTTTTCTGACCCAGCAAGGTGGTTGGAGCCATCTGTCCACCGGTCATACCATAGATGGCATTGTTGATGAAGATGATGGCGATGTGCTCACCACGGTTCAGGGCGTGGATGGTCTCGCAGGTACCGATGCACGCCAGGTCGCCATCACCCTGATAGGTGAAGACGAGACGGTCTGGCCACAGACGCTTGATACCCGTAGCCACAGCAGGAGCACGACCATGCGCTGCTTCCTGCCAGTCGATGTCCAAATAGCGATAAGCGAATACGGCACAGCCCACCGGACAAACACCCACCGCCTTATCCTCCATGCCCATCTCCTCGATGACCTCGGCAACGAGCTTATGAACTACGCCATGCGAACAGCCCGGACAGTAATGCATCGGGGTATCGTTCATCAGCGTAGGCTTCTTATATACCAGATTCTCTGGTGAAATTATATCATTCATTTTATTTAATGTTTAATTTATAATTTATAATGTATAATTAGGCATACGCCTTTGCCCGAAGGCTTATCATTCATTATTATTTGTACATTATTAATTGTGCATTATTCATTATAAATTATTAATTGTTTCAGCGCTTCAACGATTTCCTCTGGCTCCGGTACGATACCGCCCAGACGGCCAAAGTGCTCAACAGGAGTCTGTCCATTCACAGCCAGGCGCACATCCTGAACCATCTGACCTGCATTGACCTCGGCAACCAGGATTCCCTTCTTGGTCTTGGCGAGTTCATGAATCTCCTTTTCAGGGAAAGGCCAGAGGGTGATAGGACGGAACAGTCCCACCTTGATGCCCTGCTCTCGTGCACTCTCGATACTCTTCTCGGCGATACGTGCCGCACTTCCGAAGGCTACGATCACATAGTCGGCATCCTCCATCTGCTCGGTTTCATATCGAACCTCCGTTTCACGAATCTTCCTGTATTTCTCCTGAAGGGCGATATTGCGCTGCTCCATCACCTCTGGCTTGAGTTCCAGAGAGGTCATGATGTTGACAGGGCGACTCTTAGGACGGCCGATGGTAGCCCAAGGACATTCCTTCGCAATCTCCTCCTCGGTACGGCGAGGTTTCATAGGTGGCAGCACCACCTTCTCCATCATCTGTCCGATGACGCCATCGCTCAGGATCATCGCCGGGTTACGGTACTTGAAGGCAAGGTTGAAGGCAAGATCTACGAAGTCTGCCATCTCCTGAACCGAAGCCGGAGCCAGAACGATGACGTTGTAGTCACCGTTACCACCGCCGCGGGTAGCCTGGAAATAATCACTCTGCGAAGGCTGGATGGTACCCAGTCCCGGACCGCCACGCTGCACGTTGACGATGACGCCCGGAATCTCAGCGCCTGCCATGTAAGAGATACCCTCCTGCATCAAAGCCACACCCGGACTTGACGAAGTGGTAATCACACGCTTGCCTGCGCCGGCTCCACCATAAACCATGTTGATAGCTGCTACTTCACTCTCAGCCTGCAGAACCACCATACCTGATGTCTCCCATGGCTTGAGCAGAGCCAGCGTCTCTATAATCTCACTCTGAGGTGTGATAGGATAGCCGAAAAAGCCATCCGCACCACATCTGATGCAGGCATGGGCTATCGCCTCATTGCCTTTCATTAATGTTACTTCTTGATTTGCCATTGTTTAGTCCTCCTTCTTTCGATAAACAGTGATGCAACCGTCTGGGCAGACGATGGCGCACGAGGTACAGCCAACGCATGCTTCAGGCACAGCCGCCTCTACATAGCGATAACCATGCACATTGACCTTCTTCTCAGCCAATGCGATGACATGATGAGGACAAGCCTCCACGCAGAGCGAGCATCCCTTGCAACGCCCGGTGTCGACTACAATAGCCCCTTTAATCTTACTCATATTCTAATCTTTTTCTAATTATCTTTACTCAAAGAGTAATCAAACTGCCGCTGTCCACATGCCAGTTGTTATGGATTGTAGTAGTCTTTGCAATAGAAGTTCATGATATCATCCAGCATCTCCTTTGCCGCTACTGCCGGACTCTCCGGGTCCAGCGCTATCGCCTCCATATAGGAGTCAAGAGCACGCTTAAAGTCGCCTTTCTTCCGCCAGGCGTTACCTTGCTGATAATATTCTTCTGCTGTCATTTTACTCTGTACTATTTTTAATTTTGCTCTGCGAAAGTACGAAAATTATGCTAAGAAAAAGAATAAAAGCCTAAGTTTTAAACTATATTAATGTAGTTTTTCTAAAAAATGCGCACACTATATTTCAAGTGTGCAATTTTTCGAGAACGATGTGCGTTATTTCTAATATTATATCCTATTAAAACATAATTCGCCATTTACCGCAGTTTCTTACGGTAAATGACGAATAATACGATACCCCGCAAAACGAGGTAGAGAATAAAGGCTAGCCACAGGGCATGATTGCCCAGCAGAGGATGCAGACCGAAGTACATTCCGAAAAACGAAGCTGAGGCAATGGCAGTAGAACAAAGCATAGACTTCGACTGGGTGATGCCGATGAAGATGCCGTCAAAGACAAACGCCGACATGCCTGCCAAAGGAATGAGTACTGCCCACCCCAGATATTCGCCCGATGCTGCAACTACCCGCTCATCGCTGGTAAGCAAAGCCAGGAAGTTCTCGCCACCTATTATATATAATAAGGTGAAAAGGATGGCTACAACCACGCCGAACCCCATCGTCCGCCTGACCACCTCCCGGAATGCCACCTTGTTGCCGGCTCCGTAATACTTGCCGCTCAATGCCTCTGCCGCATAAGCAAAGCCATCCATGAAATAGGAGAAGATGGTGAAAAGCGTCATCAGCAGCGTGTTGACAGCCAGCACCAGGGTACTCTCCCTCGAACCTGCTGCCGTAAAGAAGAGATTCACCGCCACCAGACATAAGGTACGGAGAAAGATATCCCGGTTCAGCGAGAAGAATCGCTTCAGCGGTTCAGAGTCGAAGAGATGCTGGCGATAATCATACTTGCCCAACCGGCGATAGTAAAGCCGATAGAGCACGCATGCCATCAGAAATCCCCACCATTGGGCGATGACCGTTCCGAGTGCCACGCCCTCTACCGTCATCCTGCAAACAAAGACGAGCACCAGGGAGGCAACGATGTTCACCACATTCTGTGTCAAAGACACCACCATCGGAATACGGGTATTCTGCATACCGATAAACCAGCCGGTGAAGCCATAGAGACCGAGTACCGCCGGCGCTCCCCAGATGCAGACATAGCAGTATCTGCGGGCCAGCTCCACCACATCCGCTTCCGGCGACATCGCCCACAGTCCGCAGCCGATGAGCCATCTCTGAAGGATAAAGAACAGGAGTCCTATCCCTACGCCAATGCCCAGGGAACGAATCAGGAGTCTCATCACCTCAGGCAAGTCTCTCCTGCCCAAAGCCTGCGAAGTCATTCCGCTGGTTCCCATCCGCAGGAATCCGAAGAGCCAGTAGATGACATTGAAGAGCATCGAGCCCACGGCAATGGCTCCTATATAAGCCGCATCGCCGATATGCCCCACGATGGCGACATCCACCAAACCCAAAAGCGGTACCGTGATATTGGATATTATCGACGGTACCGCTAATTGTAATATTCGCGAATTCATAATTAAGAATTAATAATTAAGAATGTACATTCTGAAAATGGCGAAAGCCTAATTATTAATTATAAATTATTAATTATAAATTAAATCTTAAATTTCGCCGCCTGTTCCTCAATATAGGCAGCATCGCTGAAGTAGTCGATGCGCATCGCCTTGCGAACCTCGTCCATGGTCTGGGCTGCAAACTCGCGGGCATCCTCACTACCCTTCTTCAGGATGTTGAATACCTCTGGGATATCCTGCTCAAACTCATGACGGCGGGCACGGATTGGATCGAGCATCTTGTTGATCACGCTGTTCAGGAACTTCTTGCAGGTACCGTCACCGATACCACCCTTCACATACTGCTCCTTCAACTCGTCCAGATTCTGGAACTCTGGCCAGAACTCAGCGAAATCCTCAGGAGTAGAGAATGCCTCCAGATAAGTGAACACGGCATTTCCCTCCAGATGTCCAGGCTCTTCCATGCTCATGCGTGGCTCACCGTTAGACATCTTCTTCACCTTCTTCCAGACGGTCTTCTCGTCATCGCTCATGTAGATGCAGTTGCCGAGACTCTTGCTCATCTTCTCCTTACCGTCAGTTCCTGGAAGACGACGGCAGCAGGCAATCTCTGGAAGCAGGATTTCTGGCTCTACCAATACTGGCGCATAAGTCTGGTTGAAGCGGCGAACCAACTCACGGGTCACCTCCAGCATAGGCTCCTGATCCTCACCGGCAGGTACGGTTGTAGCCTTGAAAGCGGTGATGTCGGCAGCCTGGCTCACAGGATAGCAGAAGAAACCGAGCGGAATGTTTGCCTCAAAGTTGCGCATCTTGATCTCCGTCTTCACGGTTGGGTTACGCTGAACACGAGATACTGAGATGAGGTTCATCAAATAAGTAGTCAACTCTGCCAACTCCGGTATCATACTCTGGATATAGAGAGTACACTTCTGTGGGTCGAGACCCGCAGAAAGATAGTCGAGTGCCACCTCTGTGATGTTCTGGCGAATCTTCTCAGGATTGTCAGCGTTGTCTGTCAAAGCCTGAACGTCTGCCATGAATACGAACATTCTGTCAAAGTCACCAGCATTCTGAAGCTGTACTCGGCGCTGCAGAGAGCCGATGTAGTGACCCAGGTGAAGTTTGCCTGTAGGACGGTCGCCCGTCAATATAATCTTTCCCATTTTCTTGCAATTTATTATTAATTTTGTGCAAAGGTACAACAAAATATCGAGAAAATACCAAAAATACTGAAAAATTAAGCCATATCCCCTATTTGGTGATGGCATCAATCAGGATATCATTGGTCTGGTCTATCTGGTCGGCGTTAATACTCTTGAGATAAATTTGTGTTGTTTTTTCCGAATTATGTCCCATACTGTCACTGATTACGCTCACGGGAACATTCTTCTCCTTGGCGTTGGTAGCCCACGAATGTCGGGCAACATACATCGTCAGTGTGATGTCGATATCTATCAGTTTGGATAGCTTTTTCAGGGTCTTGTTAATCAGACATTGCCGGTAATGCCTCTGCTGCCGGAGACTTTTCTCTGCATGGTTGTCCAGGATGCCCAGCAGATGTTTCCCGTCGAGCGAAGGATAACGGTCCACAATGTCCTGCATGCTCTGCCGCCAGGCTATCCTCAGTTCCTGCCCCGTCTTCCTTCGTTTATAGATAAGGTATCCGTTGCGGATATTCGACTTCTCCAGACAGGCGATATCCACGAACGACATGCCCCTTGTATAGTAGCTGAAAAGGAATAAGTCTCTGGCAAACTGCTGGTTATAAGTTTCCAGTTTCAGTTGTGCCAGCTGTCGGATAGCCTTTTGCGAGATGGCTCGCTTACTCGTCTTCGTGGTTCGGGTAAAGGCACCGGCAAAGGGTTTGCGGTCGGGAATCTCCAGTTCCTTCACGGCACTGTTGTAGATGGCGCGGAGCCGTCGCATATAGAAGGAGATGGTATTCAGCGTCAGTCCCTGATGCTTCAGATAGCTCTCGTAGGCACCCACCACCAGTTCGTCGAGTTCGCACAGCAGGATATCCTTCTGTTTTCTGAACTTCATAAAGCTCTTCATTGTACACTGGTTGATATCAGCCGTACGATATTGGTAGTTATCCTTCAGTCTCTGTCTGATTTTTTCAGCATAGTCACCCAGTTTTACTCCCCTATTCGGGTTCGATTTTTCCATCTTTTCCATTTCATCCTGTGTTTTTGTTATCACAGAATATCCGTGTTGTCCAGCCTTACTATTAAACCTGATGATAATCTCATCATCTTTTTTCATCTCAGAATCGTCTGGTAATTCTATTCTAAGTGTCATATTTTTGCGTTATTTTTGAATGAAGAACAAAATTACGCCAAAAATGCGAGAAATGAGAAAGTTTAGGAGTAAATAATGCAAAAATAAGAGGAAAAAGCATAAAAAAGTCCCCCCAGCAGAGTTGTCTCCCGCCGATCTCACAGATTTCCACGGATTTTTTACCTTTAAAAGTCACGCAGATTTTTTACCTTTAAAAGTCACGCAGATTTCGCAGATGACGCAGATTTCTTTTACTTTTTTACCTTTTTACTTTTTTACCTTTAAACAGCTCTTTTACCTTTAAAAGTTCCCCAGGCGGTCCCATCCCGCAAAATATGGCGAGGGCTTTGATGCCCCGCCAACCTTAGAGCGAAGCGGTTCTGAGCACCGGAGGGCGGTTACATCCCCTGTCCCCTGAGGGGAAAGGGGCTTGGGGAAAGCGGTGGAGCCCTCCTTGGCTAAGGAGGGACGGGGTGGATCGAAAAAACACTATTTTCAAACCGAAAAAGCGAGGCTTCTTGAAAAGAAACCTCGCTAAAAGCATGGATTCAGGTAAGCTTTACAGGCTTGCCCCGAATCCAGAATTAGTGATAAATAATATTTGGCACAAGCCAGATATTATTTAGCAATCATGATGGAAACACGGTTCATATCATTCTCTGCAAATGGCTGAACACGAGCACCCTTTGATTCCTCAGTGATGCGCTCAGCAGGAATGCCATAGCGCTTCTCCAACATCCAGACAACGGCTGCAGCACGCTTGGCAGCGATGCGGTCGTTCACTCTGTCATTACCAGTACCCTTGTCAGCATAACCGGTAACAACCACCTTTGCCTCAGGATACTTCACCAGGAAGTCGATGACTTCGAGGATCTTCTGATTCTCCTTGGCAGAAATCTTGTTAGAGTTGATGGTGAAGAAGATATCACGACGGATTTCCTCAACCTTCTTCTCTACTACAGGTGCTGGAGCAGGAGCTGGCTCCTCAACCTTCTGAACAGGTGCTGGAGCTGGTTCTGGTTCTACTGGCTTCTCCTTCTTGGTAGCACTCGTGCCCAGGTTGATGCGAAGACCAGCCAAAGCATTGAAATACCAGTCAGGGTTATCAGCCTTCTTAGAGTTGTACTTGTCTGAAATGACATTGGCATTACCCTCAAGCATCAGACTGACAGACTTGCTGACCTTGAATGCCAACTCGATACCGGCACGACCGTAAGGGCGAACCTTGGTACCATCCCAGAGATACTCCAGGTTGTAGGCATTCATATTCTTCATGGTTGCAGCCAACTCATTCACTTCGTCGTTATCCCAAGCGATGTTGGCGCCGGCTCCAGCGAAGGCAGTAACGTTCAGCACACGGTTAGGGTTCCAACCGCAGAAGAGGTTGCTGAGGTTGAACATGAAGTCAACACCAGGAGCCACATATTTATATTTATACTGAGCGTTGTAAGGAGTCTCACCCTTCTGAGCACGGAATCCAGCCCAACCGCCCTTGCTCTGCCAACCGTTAGCCTGCAGACGCATGCCGAAGACTGGAGAGAACTGGTAGCCCAAGCCCAACTGAACGTTAGGAGAGAGCAAATCACCGAACTTAGCCTCGCCGAGTGTATACTGAGCACCGCCCTGCAGATCCAGGAACCAGTGCTTGTTGAAAGTATACTCATCACCGTTCTGGTCGGTGTAAGTAGCCTGAGCCATGGCAGATATTGTGCCGAGGGCCAACAACGAAGCAGCGAACAAAGATTTCATTGTATTCATAATCATATCTTTTATTGATTAATAACTCTGTAGATTATCTTGTCAAGAGAGGCTTGGTGCTATCCGGCTCAAGCTCTATCACCTTAGAAGGTCTTGGCTTGACATAAACCAGCACAGCACGCAGCGTATCGCCATTGCCGCTCAGATAATGCACCTTGACATTATCATTGGCAAGCATGACCCCATTGGCATACTGAGCATCCTTAACCGTAAAGATCAAGGTATCCTCGCCATTGAAAACTTTCATAGAGCGGATGGTGTCACCATCAGGATTGATATCCACGCTGGTAACGACTCCCTCTACATCTTTTATCTTCTCCTTGCAGGAAGAAAGAGAGAAGATGATACTGATCAAAGCGATCCAAACAAATACGAATTTCTTCATTTTCATCAATATCTATAATAGGAAAAAGGAGCTCCCCAAATAAATATGGGAAGCTCCTTTGGGTATGTTTAAGCTTCTAATTTGCTTAATTTATCAAACAATTACTGTGCACGCTTTACAGTGAACTCCATAGGGTATACCATCACGTGACCGAATGCGTCAGTAAGAGTAATAACCAATGTTGACTTAACGTCATTAACTGGGTTTGATGTATTATTTTTAACAGGGGCGAAGCTAATTACACCATCATTACTGATTGATGTTGTAAAGTAGTCTTCCTGCTTGCTCTGGTTAGAAATCAGCTTAGCAGTGATGCTCTTATACTTCTTGCTTGTACCATTTACAAGATTCTTCAATTCACCACCGAACTCCTTGTTGGCAAGTGTGTTATGACCGATGATATACTCTAAGAGATTAGCATAAACTGGATTAGCATCGGTTCCACCAATTCTAAGAGTTTTACCATCACCATATGTCAATTCATTAACGTCTGCAGTGCTTGTAACCTTACCCTGAGCATTTTTAAATTCATGCTTATGCCAACTATAAGTCTGATCCTTATCGTTCAATGGACAAGTAAATACAGTCTGAACAGACTCAAGTGTTATAACGTAGTCACCATTAGCATTCTTATGATCTGTTGAGATAGGACCATAGTTGTAAGAGATAGTTGTCTTGTGCTCTGTTGTACCATCAACCAATTCCTTGTCTACTGTTACATTCCATGCAGTTTGTGTTGCAGTAGTTGTTGATGGAACGAGTTTTGACAAAGTATAGTTACCATCACCATCCTTAGCTGTGTTATCAATAACAATATCGAAACCAGCCTGCAAACCTGTGATAGCCTCTTCCAAATTCTTGTAACCAGTTGTTGCATCAGCAGTCCAGCTACCAGTTGGATAAACGTATGCTTTATATTTGCCGTGTTCAAGCTGCTCGTCCTTCCAAGTATAATTATAGATTTCCTTGGTAGTCTGAACAGAAGGAAGATGCTTTGTCAAAGATACAGCGATTTCGTTCTCTACCATATTATCAGAATTCTTGGTAGAAATTGTACCTGTAGCCTTGAGACCATCATTCCACTTCATAAGGTCTGTTGTACAAGTAAACCTAATATACTTGATGTTCTTGTTCTGTGAGCCATCAATTTCGGCTACTGTCTTACCGTCAGTTGAGTATTCTACTCCGAATGTAATAATCTCATTACCAACCTTAGTACTCCATGTAGCATCCAATGCAGAATTACCCTTCAATGGAGAAGAGAGTTTCAACCAACCAGTTTTATTCTTTTTACCATCAGCAACCTTAGTAGCATTATAGTAAGCATCAACCTCACCAGTTACAGAAACCTGGTTCTCGTCTTCACCTACGTTAACTACGAAACTCTGACCATTTTCTGGTATTACCTTACCATTATACTTGACAGCGAAGATACGGAAACCGATCCTGTCACCCTTCTGACCATTAATCTTAACATTGATAGTTGGGGTCTTGTCTGCAGGATTAACCTCTACAACATTACCGTATGCAGAACCACCATACTCATAGCTCTTCCAAGCATTGATAGCAGAAGAACCACTTTTGTCATCAACGTTGCTGTCATCACGTACTACATAGAAGTACTGAATCTGGTCTTTATATTCACCGAAATCAATTGTGATATCCTCCCCGCTCTTTGCAGGTACAATATCGCCATCCACACGACCGTCAGCATATGGCATTGCATTTGACAACAAGATAGGGCTTTCACCTGCCATTGTGTTTACAGACTTAATCTTAACATTACCAATGGTAGTAAGTTCATTTGGTTTATCAAATTCTTTTGCCTCAGGAACAATGATGTCGTATGTAGAAGTAACATAGCGGTCCTTAGCTGCCTCGCTATTGGTGTTATTAACAGCTACAGCATAAAGAATATGCTTGCCATCATTCAACTGTTCAATAGCAGTTCTTGCAACGCCTGGCTTCACAGTTACAGGAATCTTCCAAAGACCAGTATTGTTAGCAGCTCTTGTTGTTGTGAACAACTTATCATACTTCTCAGGCTCACCGATTTCAAGGATATTGTCCAAGTTGTTGTTCTTAGAGTCAACCAACTTGATAGCAGCCTTTGTGAGGACAGCGTTTACTGGGTTAACACGAACAACAAGTTCAGTCTTGGTATTGAATGTAGTACCCTTAACGAATGTCTGCTGGTTTGTAGCTGCAGGAACCTGATAAGTAGCACTAGCCTTCTCTGCCTTACCGAAGATAAAGTCATCAGCAACAGTACCACTAGTAAACTGCAATTCAGACTTGTTTGGCGCAGTCAAAGTACCATCGGTTTGGAATGAACCAAGCAAGTTAACCTCAGTTACCATAGTTGTGTACTCACCGATGATTTCCTTCAACTGGTCTTCAATCTTGCTAACACGCTCAACCAAGCTCTTGTCTGGATCTTCCAAAGCAAGCTTAGACTCAATGCTCTTCAAACGTCCGTCAAGACCAGAAAGACCTGTATTCTTAGCAGTCAACTGATCGTTGATAAGCTGGATAGCCTTAGCAACAGTGTTCTTTGCATCGAAACCAGCACCAAGAGCATCCTGGATAGCCTTGATATCTTTCTGGTTCTGAACTGCCTTAGCATCTGCAGCCTTAGCATCCTGAGCAGCAGCAGTAGCAGCACCCTCAGCAGCAAGTGCCTTCAAATAAGCAAGGCCCTTCTCAGACTCAGCCGTGTTAGCCTTCTTCAAAGCCTCCTTAGCTATCTCATTGACAGCTGCGAGATCACCCTTCTTCAATTCACCAATTGCCTTGTTGATAGCCTCTTCTACAGCCTTCTTAGTCTGGAGATTCTTGATTTCCTCCTTAGTAGCATAAGTTACATCAGCATTCTTCTTAAGCTCAGCAAGGAGTCTCTGAACCTCTGCAGTCTTAGCATAATCACCGAGCTGCTGTTCAATCTTAATAGCAAACTTCTTCAAAGCAGCATCAATCTCGTCAGCCTGCTTCTTAGTAGCATACTTACTAGCAATCTCGCTAAGAATCTCAGCCTTAGCATTAGCATCAGCAGCAGTCAAAGCTGCAATAGCATTATTCAAAGCTGTGGTGTCAGCCTTAGCATCAACCTTTGTGTTGAGAGTTGCGAGGGCAGTATTAACAACCTCCTGCTCAGAAGCAACAGTAGTCTTGTAGCTAGCCAAGTCTGTCTTTACCTCCTCAACAGCAGCCTTAGCATCAGCAACAGCCTTGTCAGCTGCTTCCTGAGCCTTCTGAACTGCATCCTTCAAAGCTGCATCGTTCTTCTCCTCGAGAGCCTTCTGTGCAGCTTCGAGAGTAGCCTTTACTGTAGCAACTTCGTCCTTAGTAGCATACTTCTCCAACTCAGCCTTAACCTCGTCAAGAGTTGCCTTGCTATCAGCAGTTGTCTGTGCCTTCTGAGCAGCAGTCAAAGCCTCAGCTACCTTAGTCTGAAGAGAAGTGATGTCAGACTTGTTAGAAGAGATCAGAGCCTGGAGCTCAGCAACCTTCTGTGAAAGCTGATCGGCAGTAGCAAGCTTGTCGATCTGCTCTTGCAAGTT
>NZ_JBQKHJ010000037.1:0-27483 GCF_052118345.1 Prevotella sp. LCP21S3_D2
CTTACATGTGGGGCAATAGTCGTTTGGGGGATTGGCGCATAGCTGGCAGTTACATACTAAGTCGTGCGATAACCAACGAAAAGTTGAGTATGGCAGGCTATGCTACATTGATGGGTTCATACATCGAATGGCACCCAAAATAGGAACCGCCGTATGCGGAACCGCATGTACGGTGGTGTGAGAGGTCGGAAAACGAAAGTAGGAGAAAAACTACTTCGTTTTCCTCCTACTCGATTTATATATAAAAGTTAGTGTTTATATATAAAAGCCAGAACATCGCTGCCCTGACTTTTATTTATTTCATTGTATTTTCTATTATTTTACTCTTCTCAATATATTTTGCATTTCGAAAACAACTTTAGGATTTGCTTCAGCTACATTGTTTTGCTCGTAGAGATTGTCAGAGATTCGATAGAGCTGAGGATTAGGATCGTTGCCGGTTTCAATCTTTGGTCCCCATTTTATCATTTTAGAACCATCATTTGGTTCTATGTATTTCCATTCTTTTGTGCGGATAGAAATTACATGATTATTTGACATTTCTGCAACCCATGGGCGATGGGTGTTATCGTTGCCGAGCAGATTTCCAAGATGGTTCTTGCTGTCGGGTGCACTGCCTTTAGGGAAGGTTGCACCAATCAGATTACCAAAGGATGCCATGAAGTCAATCTGTGACATGAGAACATCTGAAGTCTGATTTGGTTTTACCGACATTGGCCAACGAACGATAACAGGAATAGCCGTACCACCTTCGAAAGCACTGTATTTTTTACCACGCCAAGGACCTGCAGGCTTATGACCATTCAAAAGCTCTTCTGCCTGATCCTGATAGCCGTCATCTACAACAGGACCATTATCACTAGTCAACAAAACGATAGTATTCTCTGCAATTCCAAGTTTATCCAATGTCTCCATGATCTTACCTACAGACCAGTCGAACTGCACAATGGCGTCTCCACGCATACCCATGCTGCTCTTTCCACGGAAACGCTGGTGTGGAAAACGAGGCACGTGGACATCGTTGGTGGCAAAATAGAGGAAGAAAGGATGATCGCAGTTTTTCTTGATGAAGTCGATGGCGTGGGTAGTGATGGAGTCGGCGATGTTCTCGTCTTTCCACAATGCCTTACCGCCACCCTTCATATAACCGATTCTGCCGATGCCGTTCACGATAGACATATTGTGGCCGTGGCTCGACTTCATATTATAGCACAACTCAGGATTGTCCTTTCCGGTAGGTTCGCCAGGGAAGTTCTTGAAATAGCTTACCTCGATAGGAGCCGACGGATCGTAGTTAGCTACCATGCCGTCTTCGATGAAAACACAAGGCACACGGTCGGCTGTGGCTGCCATGATGTAGTGATGGTCGAAACCTATGTCGGCAAGGGCTGCTGGCAATGGGGCATTCCAGTCTTGCTTGCCTGTTTCTGCACCCAAGCCCAAGTGCCACTTACCGATGGCACAGGTAGAATAGCCTACGCTCTTGAACATATCAGCTATGGTAAACTGGGTAGGCTGGATAATCATTCCCGCATCGCCCGGTGCTACGTCGGTACCTGGTCGGCGCCATGCATACTCACCCGTGAGCAGGGAGTAGCGGGATGGGGTACTGGTGGAAGCGATGGCGTGGGCATCGGTGAAGCGAATACCCTGCTTGGCCAGTTTATCTACGTTAGGAGTCTCTACGTTCTTGGCACCATAGCATCCCAGGTCGCCGTAGCCGAGGTCATCGGCGAGGATGATGATGACGTTAGGTTTCTGCTGATTGTTGGCTTTCGCCTTCTTGGCACCCATGCCTGCCGTGCAAACCAGGGGCGACATCAGGGCGATAGTCATATAAGTTTTGTTCATTTCGATAATCGTTAGTTATTTTTTAAAACATTCATAATGTTGGCAGGCGGACGCTGGGCGAGGAGTTCCCGTTTCATAAAGTCCATGTAGGGAGACACATGCGTATAGTACTGATAGTATCCTTGGCAGAGATAGTTCAGGCCCGGCTCTCCATACTTATCCTTCTCGAACCTGTTCTTGGGGCATTCGCCATGGCAGGCGAACTCCATGTCGCATTCCTTGCACTGGCGGGGCAGCGAAGTATGCTTCAACCGGCTGAAAGCCTGCTGCTTTTCGCCATAAAGCATGTCGATGAGTGACTGCTCCCTGATGTTTCCCAGTTTGTATTCAGGAAAGACAAAGTGGTCGCAGGAATATACATCGCCATTGTGTTCCATCACGCCTGCATGACCGCACTCCTTGGAGTAGGCGCAGATGCCTGGCAGCACCCCCATCCAGTTGGCAAGTGTGCAGTCGAAGATTTCCACAAAGGTCTTACCCACATCGTGGCGTACCCAGTCGTCGAAGATGGTGCAGAGGAAGTTGCCCCACTGTTGCGGGGTAACGGAAGCATCTGCAAGCGGAATCTCCCTGTCGTCGGCAAGACTCGCCAGGGTGCGACCGTCTTCATGTTCCGTCAGTCGCTCCACGATAGGGGTAAACTGCAAGTACTGGCAACCGTTGTCTCTGAAGAAATGATAGAACTCCAGCGGATGTCCAGCGTTGTAGGCATTGACCACTGCCATAGCATTCCATTCCACCCGATGCTTCTTCAGCAGGCTGATGCCCTGCATCACCTTTTCCCAGGAAGGCTTTCCGGCAGGAGTCATGCGATAGTGGTCGTGATATTCCTGGGGGCCATCGATGGAAATGCCTACCAGCCAATGGTTCTTGGCAAAGAACTCGCACCATTCGTCGGTGAGGAGTGTGCCGTTGGTCTGGATGACGTTATCTATCTGTTTGCCGTGGGAGTACTTCTTCTGAAGCGCCAGTGCTTTCTTGTAGAAGTCGATGGAGCGCATCAGCGGCTCACCTCCATGCCAGGTGAAAAGCACCTGCGGCATGGTTTGTGCCTCGATGTACTCTCGGGTGAATTGCTCCAGCATCTCATCGCTCATCAGATGGCGGTGGGAGTTCTGGTAAAGATTGTTCTTTTCCAGATAATAACAGTATTTGCAAGCCAGGTTGCAATGGGCACCTGCCGGCTTCAGCATCACATACAGTGGCTTGGCAAATGGGGTTGCTATGTTGTCGCTCATCATATTTTTTCTTTTTAGAAATCGGTTGGAATCTCGCAAAAATAGGAGATGGAATCAGAACTTGGTCAGAGTCATTTTCCTTAAAACTCTGGCAGCGTTATCTTGAAGTCCTTGCTGTCTCTGTGCTCCTTCTGGATGGCAGCCAGCAGATCTTTCACGATTTCAGGATGTTCTGCCGCCACATCGTGGTCTTCGTGAATATCCGAAGCTAGGTTGTAGAGGCGAGGCTTGCCTTTTACTACTACCATCTTCCAGTCGCCCTTTCTCACGCCAATCTGGTCGGTCTCATGAAATTCCCAATAGAGGTATTCGTGGTGCTTCTGCTCGGCATCCTTGCCCAGAAGGGTAGGAGCGATGGAAATACCGTCGAAGCCGTCGCCAGCCAACTTCCTGTTGGTGTAGCGCTTGGCGAAGTTCTTGATTCCGGCAAGGTCGCAGAAGGTTGGCATCAGGTCGTAGAAGGCAAACTGGGTGTCGTTTACGCTGCCTGCCTTGATGTGCTCTGGCCACCAGGCGATGAATGGGATTCGGATGCCGCCCTCGTAGCACTGGCGCTTCAAGCCCTTCAACTTGCCGTCGCGACCGAAGAATTTTGGATCGGCGCCGCCTTCCTCATGAGGACCGTTATCAGAGGTAAAGATGACCACGGTGTTCTTGTCTAGGCCCTTCTCCTTCAGCTTGGCGAAGATTTCGCCTACATACTGGTCAAGACGGGTAATCATTCCGGCAAACTGTGCGTGGGTATGAACCACGGCGTTGTATCTTGAGTCTTCCCATCCTCCCCAAGTCTTGTCCTCGAAGAATTTCTTCTGGTAGTTCTCTAAAATGGAATCTTCTGGTTGAGCCAACTCTGCGTGAGGTAGGGTATAGGTAAGGAATCCTACGAAAGGATGCTTATTATCCTGCTTGTCAATCCACTCCAAAGCCTTGTCGTGGATGATGCGGGCAGAATACTGCTTGCGTTTGAAATAGTCCTTGCCGAACATCGGGTACTGGATATTCTGCTCCATGATATCTCTTACCACAGCCGTATCACCCAACGACTTGCTGTAACGGTTCAGGAAGTTGGGATAATAAAGATGTGCCTGGAACTGACAGATGTAGCCGTAGAATTCATCTACGCCACGCTTGTCGGGAGTAGAGGCAGAACCTTCGTATCCGCCTGCCCATTTTCCGAAGACGCCGGTGCGGTAGCCCTTGTCCTTGAGCATTTCCGGAAGAATCTTATGCTGCGGGTCGTAAGGTTCCTGCCCCACCACAGAAAAGTCCTCGTTTATTCCATACTTTACCATCGGTACGTTTCTCCAGTATTCCTTGTTGCCTCTTACGTGGGTGTGACCCGAATGCTGACCGGTCATGATTGTAGCACGCGAAGGGGCTGAAACCGGCGAACCGGCGTATGCCTGGGTGAATCGCATTCCCTCCTTTGCCATCTGGTCGATGTTGGGGGTATGGATGTAAGGCTGACCGTAGCAAGCCAAATCACCATATCCCATATCATCGCAGAGGATAAAGAGGATATTCGGCTGTTGTACGTTCTGTTTAGCTCCAGCAAGGGTAGGTAGGCAAATCATACCTACCCCTGTGAGCCATATTGTTTTGCTAGTTCTATTCATAAATCTGTAATCTTAGATTTCTTATTCGTCTACCTTCAAATTCTTGCGGTAGTTAGCGAGCAACTTCTTCAGTTCCTTCTCAATCTTCTGAGTGCCGGGCTTGCCGTAGATGTTGTGCTGCTCGTTAGGGTCTGCCTGGATGTCGTATAACTCCCAGTAGTCGATGTCTGCATCATTGGTGAAGTAGTTGATAGACTTCAGGGCATTGAAGCAGTTGTTTTCTCTTGTGCCTGGTTGTCCCTGATACTTATTTTCTACCACAGCTCTTTCTCCACCCTTGCCATAGAAGTGAATCAGCTTGTAGCGTTCTGTGCGAACACCATCGTGCTTGCGTACAAGATGATATGTAGGATAGTCGTAGTAGTGATAGTACAGGCTTTTGCGCCACTTCTTCACAGGCTGTCCGGCGAACAGAGGCTGTAGCGATGTTCCAGGCATGTACTTAGGCTTCTCCAAACCCGCCAAGTCGAGGAAGGTAGGGGCGAAGTCGATGTTCTGAACCATCTGGTTGCACTCGCTCTTTGGCTGGATGTGCTTAGGATAGCTGATGATGAGCGGAGTGTGGAATGACTCCTCGTACATGAATCGCTTGTCGAACCATCCGTGCTCGCCCATGTAGAATCCCTGGTCGGATGTATAGACAATGATGGTGTTGTCGGTGAGGTTGTTCTTGTCGAGATATTCCAGCAGTCTGCCCACACTCTCATCTACAGAGGCAATCACAGCCATGTAGTCGCGGATGTAGTTCTGGTATTTCCACTCGATCAACTCCTTGCCAGTCAGGTTCTTGCTCAGGAACTCACGGTTTCTTGGCATGTAGTAGGCATCGATGATGGCACGCTGCTTTGGAGTCATGCGGTTCATCTCGCCCATCAGACCGGCATAGGAATCTCTTCCCTCTGGAGTAGAAGGATCGTACATTTCTGGGACCTTCAGGTCGCGTACCATCTCCAAGTACTTGCCGATAGACATCTTCTGTGTAGAAGCTGCAGAACCACGGGTTTCATAATCATCCCAGAAAGTCTCTGGCAACGGGAAGTTGACGTTGGCATACTTGTTTACATACTTGGTGTTAGGCATCCAGAGGCGGTGTGGTGCCTTGTGGTGAACCAGAAGACAGAATGGCTTGTTCTTGTCGCGGTTGTTCAAGTACTCGATAGCATGGTCGGTGATCAAATCGGTAGCATATCCCATCTCCTGCTTGAAGTTACCATACTGTCCGGTAGAAGCGAAGGTAGGGTTGTAGTACTGCCCCTGGTCATCTAGAACATGATAGTAGTCGAATCCCTTCGGACTGCAGGACATGTGCCACTTGCCCACAACGGCAGTAGAATAGCCTGCCCCCTGCAGCAGTTCTGAGAAGAAGGTCTTGGTAGAGTCGATACCCTCGGCAAGCTGTCGCTGTCCGTTCTGGTGACTGTAAAGACCGGTCATAAGACATGCACGGCTTGGTGTAGAAAGCGAGTTCTCCACGAAAGCCTCGTTGAATTTCATTCCTCTTTCAGCTAGGCGGTCGATATTTGGTGTTGGTGCCAATTTGGAGATAGGGCTACCGTATGCACTGATGGCTTGCATGGCATGGTCGTCACACATAATATACAAGATGTTAGGACGATCTCCTGCATTCTGTGCAAAGATCGACAACGGCATTACTTGCAGCGCTGTCAATGCGAGTAATGAGCGGTTGTTTTGCTTACGATTGTTGTTAACCATAACTTTTCAATTGTATAATTAAAAATTAGTGTTGATTCTATTTGAGTTTTTTGATGCTGATATGGAAAATTATATAGATTAAGAGATTGCAAAAAGAGGGAGTGCCGTCTCGGCACACCCTCTAAATGTTTTACATGAACTCTATTTTATAAAAACTAGCATCATGTTACTTAATATATGATTACCTATGAAGTTATCTCTTCAAGTTAGGGTTCTTCTCAACATCTGATGTTGGATATGGACAGTAAATTCTATCTTCTGTCCAAGAACCAGAAACGGTAACACTTTCCTTTGCTGTATAGGTTTTGCCATCCTGCTCAGCTACTACGAGAGGAGCATTAGCAACACGGTAGTCGAAGTTCTTCTTGAGTTCGTCCATACGAAGCTCGTCAGAACGACGTGTAACCATTGATACCCAGTTACCAGCAACTTCCCATCCGTGCTCGATGTAGCAAGCTTCAGCCAACTGCTCTGCATTCATGTCAGCAATCTTCACTGTAGTACCGTTGGTTAAAGTAACATTCTCTACGTCTGTAACGGCACGGCTGCGAACCTGACGGAGACAATCCTTAGCCTTGTTCAGGTCACCACCAGAGCGAGCTGCACTCTCAGCATACCAGAGAAGAATCTCAGAGTAGCGGATGAGGTTGTGACGGCGGTCGTTGATCATACCACCCCAGTTAGGAGCCTGGTAATCATAAGCCTGACGGAGCATGTTGCCGTTCTCGTCTGAGTTAACGGTGAAGATACAGAACATTGGGTGATAAGCTTCAACCTCTGGAGTCTTTCCGTCTTCTTTAAGAGCCCACCAATCTACAGCCTTAGTAATAGTGTTTCCATCCTGGAATGTTACCTTAGGAGCGTAGATAGCATTCTTGCGAGCACCCTCTGGGAATCTCTTCCAGAATGCGATTTCACCCCAAGCGTCACCCCAGCCACCATCGCCGAGACCTTCGAAGCGGCAGCAGGAAGAAAGCTGAGAGTCATGATCCCACCAACCACGAGCGTCGTTGTTGATACCAAGCACGGTCTCCATGTTGTAGTTGTTGCCCATAGAGTAAACATCCTTCCACTCTGGGTTCAGGATGAAACCGTAAGAACCGTTGTTGTCGATGACAGACTTAGCCTGCTCTGCTGCGAGCTTGTAGTACTCTGTACCCATATTGAGTGGGTAACCAGCCATAGACATGTAAACTGCTGACAGGGTAGCCTGTGCAGCCTGTTTGGTTGTCCAGATATCAACACCGAACAAACGGCTAGGCTCCTTCTCATACTTGGTAGGAAGCTCGTTAACGGCTGCCTTCAAGTCTGAAACAATCAGTTCATATACATCCTTTACACTAGATGGAGCAACCTCCAACTGTGAAACGTCGGTACCGGTAATCAATGGCACAGGACCGAATACACGTACCAGGTAGTAGTAAGCGTATGCACGCCAGAAGTGTGCATTACCCAAAGCTACGTTAATCTTATCCTGAGCAACAGGAGCCTTACTTGCACTCTCAGTAATCAGGTTAGCAGCCTTGATTACAGAATAGTGCTGGTTCCATGCGTCTGTTACACCCTTGTTGGCACCATCAGATGCAAAAGCATCGAGGGCAGCACAAGCCTGCTTGTTAGAACCAGGGTTAGCAGTAATATCATCACCCTGCCACTGTGGGTACATAGGGTTGGTCCAGCTCTGTGTCTGGTTGATTCTGTCATACAGTGCGTTAACACTTGCAGTAAGGTCCTCTTCGCTATTGAAGAAGTTGTTAGGGGTCAAGTGTCCCTTTGGATCCTCATCCAGGAAGTCTCCACAAGAAGAGAATGTAAACAAGGATGCTGCCATGAGACAACCCATATATAATAATTTTCTAGTTTTCATAATTATTACAGTTTTTAGATTGTTGGAATTAGAAGTTAATACGAACACCCATTGTGATGGTACGAGGGTTAGGGTAAGCACCCATATCCAAACCATTGTCACGGTCTACACCATTGTCACTGAATGAAGCACCTGCAGGGTCAATACCCTTATAGCCGGTAATGGTGAAGAGGTTCTGAGCTGAGAGTGAGAGACGGATGTCTGCCAACTTGGTTACGCTGCGTGGGAATGTGTAAGCGATGCTGATATTCTCACAACGCAGATAGTTAGCATTTTCCAACCACTTGTCTGAGTTTCCGTATGTCTTGTTCTCTGCGCCAACTGTAGGCATGGTAACACCGATGTTGTTGAAGTAATCCTTATCGGTTACGAACATAGATGCACCTACCATTGAGTTCATGGCGTAGCGAACCATATTCAAACGCTTGGCACCGAATGCTGCATTGAAGAAGGCATTGAAGTCCCAGTTCTTATAACTTACTGTATTGTTCCAACCTAATGTGAAGTCTGGGTTTGAACGACCTAATACGAAGCGATCCTTTGAAGCATCAGGAGTAGCTGTTGTTCCACCATCTGCAGTGTAATACATATCAATATATTCACCCTTTGCATTCTTTTCAACACCAGCCCACTTGAAGCCGTAGAATGTACCGATAGCTTCACCTTCCTTGATGATGGTACATGGGTCAACAGTACCTGGAGAAGGGCTTGTACCATAAAGAATAGGAGAATCAGCTGTCAACTTGGTAACCTCGTTCTTGATGTAGCTGGCATTCAATGTAGATGACCATGACCAGTCCTTGGTCTGGATAATCTGTGCATTGATTGTAGCATCAAAACCCTTGTTGCTTACCTCACCGGCATTTACCCAGTATGATGTGCCACCCAGGTAACCAGGAGCTGATGTTGTCAGGAGGGCATCCTTTGTCTTCTTGTCGAAGTAGTCTAAGCTGATGCTCAAACGGTTGCCGAAGAAACCGAGGTCAACACCGAGGTCAAACTGATGAACCTTCTCCCATGACAAGTCAGGAGTTGCAAGACCATTTGCCCAGTAACCTGTGTAAGACTGATTAGTACCGTATGTGAAACCGGTTGTACCCAAAGAACCCAATGTAGAGTAAGGAGTAATATCCTGGTTACCGATGATACCGTAGCTTGCACGGATCTTCATGTATTCTACTGCATTCTTGATAGGCTCCCAGAACTTTTCGTTAGAGATGGTCCAAGCTGCAGCTGCTGATGGGAAGTAACCCCACTTCTTATTGGTGAAGCGGCTAGAACCATCCGCACGGAAAGTACCAGTCAACATATAGCGGTCTGCATAGTTGTACATAACACGAGCTACACCAGAGAGCATGGTCCACTTGCTATAGCCGTTGCTAGGATTCTTGGAAGCTGCATCTGCTACGTTCCAGTAACCCAGCTGCTCGTGAGCAATACCAGTTCCAGAGAGACCCATGCGGCGAACCTCATTAGAGGTAACTTCCCATACGCCTGTAGCAGTCAAACCGTGATCACCCCACTTGTTGCTGTAAGTCAAGTTGTTGGTTGACTGCAACGCTGTAACTGTTGCATCGTTGTTGCCCATATTGTTACCAGCTGCGTTCACCTTTGTAGATGTGAAGCTATACCATTTGTAATCGTTATAGTCGATACCGTTGGTAGTGGTGAATGTCAAGCCTTTGAGAAGGTTGAATTTCAAGTCAACGTGACCTGTAACCATGGTACGCTTACGGTCGTTTTCACTACCATGGAGAATACCGTAAGGGTTGTTCTGGATGTTATTGTATGGGTCTTTATTATACTTACCGTTTGCATCCATCATCTCCATAGTAGGAGAGTAGTTCAAACCAACCCAGATAGGGTTAGACTGGTTCTGTGCGAAACCTGCACCAGAGTTGTCAGTCTGAGAGAGGTTGATATCGGTGGTCATTTCCAACCAGTCGAAAATCTTATTGTGCATGTTAGCCTTGATAGCGTAACGTCTAGACTTGGTATCAACGATAACACCCTTCTGGTCCATTACGTTGGCAGAGAAGTAAGTCTGAGTCTTGTCATTACCCTGAGTCAAAGAAACCTTATAGTTCTGGGTAATACCAGTCTGGAGCAATTCGTCCATCCAGTCGATACCTGCCTTTGTACCATTCAGATAATCCTGAACTGCACTCTGAGAAACACCCTTATGGTCTACCAAAGCCTGAGCATACTGCTTGGTGCTCATTACTTCAGGGATATGGTAAGCATTAGAGAAGCCGAAGCTACCGTCGAAAGTAACCTGAGTTGCACCAGCCTTACCGGTCTTGGTCTGTACCATTACAACACCATTTGCACCACGTGCACCATAGATAGCGGTAGAAGAAGCGTCCTTCAAAACCTGGATGCTCTGGATATCCTCAGGGCTGATACCCTCAAGACCTGTCTCGCGAACAATACCGTCAACTACGTAGAGTGGGTCGTTGCTCTTGTTAACAGAGCTGGCACCACGTACACGAATCTTCATTGCACCACCAGGAACACCGCTTGACATTACCTGCACACCAGACATACGTCCGTTGAGGGCATCCTCAACACGTGCAACAGGCTGATCCTTGAAGCTCTTGCCTTCCATGACAGCAACAGATCCTGCCAAGTCAGCCTTCTTTACAGTACCGTAACCTATAACAACTGTTTCTTCGAGCATGTTGGAATCGTCTTCCATGGTAACGTTCAAAGCAGTACCGTTCCAAGTAAGAGTCTGTGGCTTGTAACCTACATAAGTGATTGTAATCTTAGCACCCTTAGCTACATTTGCAAGGCTAAAGTTACCGTCAAGGTCAGTAATCGTACCACCAGTCTTACCATCAATTCTGATGGTAGCACCGATAACAGGTTCACCGTAAGAATCCTTTACTGTACCTGTACATGAGTTTTGCTGCTGGGTAGCATTAGCAATAACCGAATTGCTCTGAGCTGCCAATGCAGTAACAGTGCTCAGTGGTGACATGGCACCCAATAGCGCTGCAAAATACAAATTTGCTCTTTTTTTCATAGGTTTGTAATTGTTTATGTTAGTTATTATTTCTTCTCGTATAAACTTTGTTTTTATCTTATTCTTTTGGCAGTTGGCTCAGATGAACCTGTCACCGCCTATTTGGTTTTTGAATTGTGGAGTAGCCGTTTTACCGGCTACTCCCAACTCCTGTCAAATGAATAGTTGATAAAAAGTTAGTTAGTAAAATCTTTAATGCTTTTGTCTAATAAGCTAGATTATTTATTATCTTTCTTCGCTCAAGAGTCTGTGTCTTGCCATCAGACAGGCTCCCGTGATACCAGCCAGATCTTTCAGTTCTGAGGTAACAATCTGCGAATCCTCGTTCATGATGTTGAGCGAATGCTTTTTTATACCCATGTTGACCGGTAGCGTCAGATAATCGCCAGTGACTGACATTTCTCCTCCGATGACCAGCATCTCTGGGTTAAAGATATTGATGATTCCTGCCAATTGCTTGCCCAGTTCGTCTGCAATATGTTGCAGGGTAGCTAGGCTAAGTACGTCTTCTTTTGCTATCGCATCAAGAATATCTTGAAGCGTGATGTCTTCTTTTCTGTTGAGCACCTTGTCAGACAGGATGGAAGTCTTGCCTTCCCGAATCTTCTCAGTTAACTTTCTCTTGAGTGCTCTACCCGAAACTTCAGTTTCAATACATCCAATCTTGCCGCAGTGGCAGATGATGTTGTTGTTGTAGGCTGTCATGTGACCAAACTCACCCGAATATCCGGATTTACCGTAGTACAGTTGACCTCCCATGATGATTCCGATGCCTAATCCCCAGCATACGTTCACAAAGATGACATCTTTCAGTCCTCTGCAGCGTCCCTTCACAAATTCAGCGAAAGCCATGCTTCTTGAATCGTTCTCGATGCAAACCGGCAACTGAATCAGCTCTGTGAGCTTGTCTGTGAGTGATTCCTTCAAGAAGGTGTACATGTTGTAGGCTCTTCCTTCGAAAGGATTCACACGTTCTGCTACATTTACGCAAACTTGAAGTATTTCTTCTTTTGAAACAGGAAGAGAGGCGATGAAATCGTTGATGATTTTTCCTACTTTTTCCAGATTCTCAGGAGTATTCTCGTATACGTAAGGTACCCTTGTCTTTTCTGTTATTAGGTTTCCGCTGAAATCGCTGGCAGCTAGAGCCAGACAGTCCATTTCTGGGTTCACTCCGACAAAATATCCAGCGGTAGGAATCAGGTCGTATACCATAGGGATGCGTCCAGTAGAATTGTCTTTCTTGCCAATCTCTGTAACCAGCCCAGCCTTCATCAGTTCGTTGAGGGCGCTAGTGGCAGTCGGCAGACTTACTCCGACAGCCTTGCTCATCTCTGGAATGGTGGCAGCACCTTGAGAGATGAAATGCGCTAGCAGTTTACTCTGAACTGAAGGCTTTTTATTTAGTTTCCTAATATATTTTATTATATCAGATATCATAACTTAAAAACTTTATTTGCAAAGATAGTCTTTTTATAAATACATGCAATATTTTTCTTGTTAATAAAACTTAAATAGCCAAATTTTCTTTATTTTTCCCTGTTTCTGATAGTCTACACTGTCTATATACCTAATTATATATATAAGCATAATTGCCTGTTTATTTATTTTAGCTATTTATGTTAATCAAATATACTAGTTAGGTATAAATAGCTGAATGAGTGGGTAAAACTACACTCAATATAGGTTTTTACAGCCTGAAAAGATAAAAATGCTTTCATTTTAGAATTATTAACTATAAAAACATGGAAATGTATGATAAATCATGTAATTTTGCAAAATAAAAAATTTTAATAACGATATTGCTATAAATAAACGAGTTTAAATAATCCGAATGTTAAAAACAATGCGTTATCTTTATGAGTAGAAACCTAGTAAACATATTAAATAATAATCGTTAAAAGATATAAATTATGAGGCTCAATCTAAGTTCACAAATTGTACTTAACAAAGTACCAGTTGAATTCTACAAGCCTAAGACGACTGTAGAATACTCAGAAATCTCTAGAATGGAGAAGATTCGTACAGACATCTTTGCTTCAATGGCAGAAGGTGCCAGTCATGTTGCCGATGGCATTGCAGCAGGTATCAAGGCTGCTCAGCACGATGGCAAGTTCTATGTGATGGCACTCGGAACCGGTTCTTCACTCACTGCTGTGTATGAGGAACTCATCCGCCGTTATCAGGAGAAGACATTGAGTTTCCGCAATGTTGTGGTATTCAATGCTTATGAGTATTATCCACTCCAGCAGGAGAGTTCTCTCCGTACCATCAACCAGCTGAAGGAGCGTTTCCTCAGTCACGTAGACGTTCAGGAGCAGAACATTTTCTCTCTTGATGGTTTCGTGGCTCAGGATGCAGTACAGGATTGCTGCCGTCTTTATGAGCAGCGCATCAAGACCTTCGGAGGTCTCGACGTAGCTCTTATCGGTATCGGCCGTTCTGGTAACATCGCAGCCAATGAGCCAGGTTCTGGTATCCAGTCAGTTACCCGCCTTATCTTGATCGGCAACACATCACGTGAAGAGATGGAAGCTAGCGAGCAGACCAAGGAAACCATTCCTCCATGTTCACTTACCATGGGTATTGCCACCCTTCTTTCTGCCAAGACGGTTTATCTTACAGCTTGGGGCGAGGAAAAGGCAGAAATCATGCAGAAGGTAGTAGAGAACTCTATTACTGATACATTGCCTGCATCGTTCCTTCAGACACATCCTGATGCTCATGTAGTTCTCGACCTGAGCGCAGCAGCTCACCTTACTCGTATCGAGCATCCTTGGCTCGTAACTTCTTGCCAGTGGACTGATAAGTTGGTTCGCTCTGCATTGGTATGGCTCTGCCAGAAGATTGGTAAGCCTATCCTGAAGTTAACCAATAAGGATTATAACGAGAACGGTTTGAGCGAACTCCTGGCTCTCTATGGTTCTGCTTATAATGCAAACATCAAGATTTTCAACGATTTGCAGCATACAATTACAGGCTGGCCAGGCGGTAAGCCAAACGCAGACGATACCTATCGTCCAGAGCGTTCTAAGCCATATCCAAAGCGTGTCATCGTATTCTCACCTCACCCAGATGATGACGTTATCTCTATGGGCGGTACTATCCGTCGTCTGGTTCAGCAGAAGCATGACGTACATGTTGCTTACGAGACATCAGGTAATATCGCAGTAGGTGATGAGGAAGTAACAAGATTCATGCACTTCATCAATGGTTTCAACCAGCTCTTCGCTGATTCTAAGGACAGCGTAATCTCTGACAAGTATAAGGAGATCAAGACATTCTTCGCCAAGAAGAAGGAGAGCGACTTCGATACAAGAGACATCCTGACCATCAAGGGCTTGATTCGCCGTGGTGAGGCTCGTACAGCTTGTACCTATAATGAGATTCCTCTCGATCACGTTCACTTCCTTGATTTGCCATTCTATGAGAGTGGAAAGATTGAGAAGTTGCCTATGACAGAGAAGGACGTTGAGATAGTTAGAGCTTTGTTGCAGGAGGTTAAACCTCATCAGATTTACGTAGCAGGTGACCTTGCTGACCCTCACGGAACTCACAAGAAGTGTACTGATGCCGTTCTTGCCGCTATCGACGAGGAGAAGAAGGCAGGTGCAGAGTGGTTGAAGGACTGCCGCATCTGGATGTACCGTGGTGCATGGGCAGAGTGGGAGATAGAGAACATCGAAATGTGTGTTCCTTTGAGCCCAGAAGAGTTGAGAGCTAAGCGTAACTCTATCCTCAAGCATCAGTCTCAGATGGAGAGTGCTCCTTTCTTGGGTAATGACGAGCGTCTGTTCTGGCAGAGAGCTGAAGACCGCAACCGTGCTACAGCTTCCCTTTACGACCAGTTGGGCTTGGCTTGCTACGAGGCAATGGAGGCTTTCGTAGAGTATAAGCCTCTCTAATTTCTACATCTAATAATATTATTTAATATAAATGAAAAAAATCAATCAACTTTTAGGTTCTTTGATGGCTTGCGTTGCGATGTTGGGAGCTTTCCCAACATCGTCAGCAGCAGCTGATATCAATATTATTCCTATTCCTGTCAAGACCCAGATCCAGAAGGGTGAGTTTGTTCTGCCACAGAAGGTGGTGATTTCTTACCAGACCGCAGACGGTAAGAATATCGCTCAGTACATGGCAGACAAGCTGAAGGCTTCTACCGGCTACGATGTAACCGTTGGTGGCAAGAAGGGCAATATCTCTATTCAGATTTCTCCATCCCTCAAGATGGCAGAAGAGGGCTACCGTCTCACCGTTACAGCCAAGGGTGTAGTCATCAAGGCTAAGACAGGCAAGGGTGCTTTCTATGGTATGCAGAGTTTCATGCAGTTGTTGCCTGCGCAGGTAGAGAGTGCTACCAAGGTGAATGGTGTCAAATGGGTGGCTCAGTGCTGTGACATCCAGGATGCTCCACGTTTCGGTTATCGCGGATTCCATCTTGATCCATGCCGTCACTTCATCACTGTAGAGAACGTAAAGAAGCAGCTCGACCTGATGTCTATGTTCAAGGTGAACACCATGCACTTCCACCTGACCGAGGATCAGGGCTGGCGTATCGAAATCAAGAAATATCCTAAGTTGACCTCTATCGGTGGTTATCGCCTTCAGGGTGACGGCTCTACCTATGGCGGTTTCTATACACAGGAGGAAATCAAGGACATTGTAGCTTATGCAGCTAAGCGCTACATTACCGTGATTCCAGAAATCGACCTTCCTGGCCACATGATGGCAGCCATATCTGCTTATCCTTATCTTTCTTGCAAGGGCGAGCAGTGGACTCCTAGAATGGTATGGGGTGTTGAGGATATCGTGATGTGTCCTGGTAAGGAAGATATGTTCAACTTTCTGGAGGATATTGTTCGCGAAGTGGTACCTTTGTTCCCTGGCAAGTATTTCCACATTGGTGGTGACGAGTGTCCTAAGACCAGCTGGAAGAATTGCCCTACCTGCCAGAAACGTATCGAGGCAGAAGGCTTGCAGGCTGACGGTAAGCACTCTGCAGAGGAAAGATTGCAGAGCTACGTCATCAAGCGCATGGAGAAGATGCTGGCTAAGTACGACAGAAAGATCATCGGATGGGATGAAATCCTGGAAGGTGGCTTGAGCCCTGATGCTACAGTCATGTCTTGGCGCGGCACATCAGGTGGTATTTCTGCTGCTCTCCAGAAGCATGATGTCATCATGACTCCAGGTAGCGGTGGTCTGTATCTCGACCATTACCAGGGTGATTATAAGATTGAGCCAGTTACTATTCCTAGTGCTCCGGCTTATCTTTCAAGAACCTATAATTATGAGCCTGTTCCTGATACCATCAAGTCATTGGGCTTGGAGAAGCATATCCTCGGTGTTCAGTGCAACAACTGGTCAGAGTATATGTATACCAATGCCAAGATGGAGTATCAGATGTATCCTCGTTCTCTGGCTCTTGCTGAGATTGCATGGTCTCCTGCCAAGAAGAAGAACTTCACAGACTTCGCACGTCGTGTAGATGCCAACAGCGTCCGCCTGGATGAGCGTCATGTACGTTATCATATTCCATTGCCAGAGCAGCCATACGGTTCTTGTGACAAGGTTGTGATTACCAAGGATACTGTAGTTACATTCCAGACATCACGTCCTATGAAGATGGTTTATACCTTGGACGGTTCTATTCCAACTCCATCTTCTGCAGTCTATACAGAGCCTATCAAGGTGAGCGGCAATACTACAATCAAGATTGCTACTGTTTTGCCTTCTGGCAAGATGAGCAAGGTGAGAACCATCGATGTAGAAAAGCAGACCTATGCTCCAGCAGTGAAACTCAACGATGCAAAGGCAGGTTTGCAGTTGCGCCGCATGAAGGGAAACTATCTGAAGGTTAATCAGCTGGAATTGGCTGATGCTGAGTGGCAGGACTGTGGTACTGTAGAGAATCTTAACAAGATGAAGGTAAGTCAGCCTGATGATGCTGCAACTTTGCGTGGTGCCAATAATTATGCAGCCATAGCAGAGGGTTACATCAATATTCCTGAGGATGGAGTTTACTATCTCTCTTCCCGTATGGAGCAGGTTTGGATTGACAACAAGCTCGTCATCAACAACGAGGGTGCAGTGAAGGCTGGTACCAACTCAGACAACTCTGTAGCATTGGCTAAGGGCTTGCATCCTGTGAAGTTCGTTTATCTGTGCAATATCGTAGGTGGTTGGCCATCATGGTGGAGCAACCTTACTCTCGAAATGCGCAAGGACAACCAGAAGAAGTTTACCGGCGTAGCTGGAACTCAATATTTCCACTAATATCGGATAATAAATCATGAAAATCAGAACCATCGCAAATGTATCACTTTGTCTTGCCATGCTTTCTATGAGCGGTGGCGTAGCGGCTCAGAGCGAGTCGCGTTGGCAGGACGTGAATATCAATCAGCAAAACAGGGAGCCTCGTCGTGCTTCTTTCTTTGCTTACGAGAACCTTGATAAGGCACAGAACTTTGACAAGAAGAAGTCGGCCAACTACCTTTCCATGGAAGGTATGTGGAAGTTCAACTTCGTGAAGGATCACAACAAGCGTCCTGCCAACTTCTTTGCTGTCAAGTATGATGATTCGCAGTGGAAGGACTTCCCTGTACCGGGATTGTTCGAATTCAATGGCTATGGCGACCGTACCTATAAGAACATCGGTTATGCATGGGCTACCCAGTTTGATCCAAATCCTCCTTACATCAGCGAACTCAACAACTACACCGGCTCTTATCGCCGCACCTTCGAACTTCCAGCAGACTGGAAGGGCAAGGATGTTTATTTCCATGTAGGTTCTGCCACCAGTAACCTGACTCTCTGGGTGAACGGCAAGTACGTGGGATATAGTGAGGACAGCAAGGTGGCTGCCGAGTTTAATATCTCCAAGTATCTCAAGCCAGGAAAGAATCTCATTGCCATGCAGGTGATGCGCTGGTGCGATGGTTCTTATTTTGAAGACCAGGACTATTGGCGCTTCACGGGTATTGCCCGTGAGGTGTATCTCTATGCACGTCCTAAGCTTCATGCAGCTGATGTCCGCCTGAATGCCGGTCTTGAGAATAACTTCAAGGATGGTGTCCTGGATTATCATATCTCTCTTCAGGGAGGCAAGAGCGATGTTTCCATCAGCTTATGTGATAAGGATGGCAAGCAGATAGCTCAGGCAACAGGTGCTAAGGGTACTATCAAGGTGCCGAATGTAAAGCCTTGGACTGCAGAGACTCCTAATTTGTATAAGGTATTCATCACCTTGAAGAATAAGCAGGGCGTATCTGAGGTCATTCCTCAGAAAGTAGGTTTCCGCAATGTGGAAATCAAGAATGCCCAGCTTCTGGTGAATGGTCAGCCTATACTGGTCAAGGGTGCCGACCGTCATGAGATAGATCCTGATGGTGGATATGTCGTTAGCGTAGAGCGCATGATTCAGGACATCAAGATTATGAAGCAGCTGAACATCAACGCTGTCCGTACATGTCACTATCCTGATGATCCTCGCTGGTACGACCTCTGCGATGAATACGGATTGTATATCACAGCCGAGGCAAACCTGGAATCTCATGGTATGGGATATGATGAGAAGTCTCTCGCTAAGTTCCCTGAGTACATCGTGCCTCATATCGAGCGCAACGAGGGTAATGTCAAACCGCTCATCAATCATCCTTCCATCATCGTATGGAGCTTGGGTAACGAGTGTGGTTATGGCGTCAACTTTGAAAAGGCTTACGATTGGGTCAAGGCTTACGACAAGACCCGGCCTGTGCAGTATGAGCGTGGCGGATATGACAGCAAGACTGATATCCACTGTCCTATGTACATAGGTTACGAGGAGAGCGAAAGCTACTGCAAGAGCAATGGTAGCAAGCCATACATCCAGTGTGAGTATGCCCATGCCATGGGTAACTCTATGGGTGGATTCAAGGAGTATTGGGATCTGATCCGCAAGTATCCTAAGTATCAGGGTGGTTATATCTGGGACTTTGTAGACCAGGGTGTTCGCGACAAGAGCCCTATCACCGGCAAGGAAATCTTTACCTATGGTGGTGACTATGGACGTTATCCTGCCAGCGACTACAACTTCAACTGTAACGGTATCATTTCTCCAGACCGTCGCTTGAATCCTCATGCTTATGAGGTTCAGTACTATCTCCAGAATGTATGGATTAAGGATCTGGATGCAGCTAATGGTACTTTCAATGTCTATAATGAGCATTTCTTCAAGTACATTGACGACCTGAAGCTTACTGCAGCAGTCTATGCCAACGGCGTTCTCCTGTCTACAGTAGAGATTCCTGGAACCAAGGGCATTGCTCCTCAGACCACCAGGTTGGTGAAGAGTGATGCTTTGCAGGAGGCTGTTGCCAAGGCAGAAGCAGAGCATGCCAGAGAGGAAATCACCGTCAACTTTGCCTTTGCCAGCGATGGTTCAGAGCCTTTAGTTGACAAGGGACAGGTGATGGCCCGCCAGCAGTTTGTCATCAACGGTTATGAGTTTGACAATGTTGATACACCTATCGCTGAAGCAGCTCCAGCCAAGAAGGGTAAGGCTAAGGTTCAGACCGCCAGCAACCTGGAGGTAGAAGAGACCAATTCCTATGTAAAGGTTACAGCCAAGCGCATGTCGGTTACTGTAGGTAAGTTGACCGGTATGATTGATTATCTCGATGTAGATGGTGAACCAATGTTGAAGTTCCGTGAGAGCATGACTCCAGAGTTCTGGCGTGCTCCTACCGATAACGACTATGGTGCATCCTTGCAGAAGGAGATGAGAGTATGGAAGAACCCTCAGATGACTCTGAAGTCATTCGATAAGAGTGAGGGTCAAGACAGCGTGGTTCTTACTGCAATCTTCGATATGCCTGAGGTTAAGGCACAGCTGGAACTCCGTTACCGCATCAATTCAGAGGGTGAAGTAGCTGTTACTGAGAAGATGACAACCGATAAGGAAGCTAAGGTGGCCGACTTGTTCCGTTATGGTATGCAGTTGCAGATGCCAGCAGCCTTCTCTAAGTTGGAGTACTACGGTAGAGGTCCTGAGGAGAACTACATCGACCGTCATTCTTCCTCTTTCATCGGAAAGTACGAGGCTGACGTAAAGGATGAGTATTATCCATACGTTCGTCCACAGGAGAGTGGTAACCATACCGACATCCGTTACTTCTCTATCTTCAATCCAACCACCGGCAAGGGAATCACCTTCGAGGGGTATGCACCTATGGAGTGCAGTGCCATTCCTTACCTGGTAGAGGATTTGGATGCAGGCATCGAGAAGAATCATGCCTGGGGCCAGCACAGTGGCGACCTGGTAGAAAAGGGCTTGGTTCAGTTGCACATCCAGCAGCGTCAGTACGGTTTGGGCTGTATCGACAGCTGGGGTTCAAAACCAATGGATAAGTATCGCATGCACTATCAAGACCGCAACTTCAGCTTTGTAATCAAGGCTAAGAAATAATAGGCATTAATGAATTATTAAATCCTGGGCATCAGCTGATTGCTCAGGATTTTTTTATTCTGTCCTCATCTCCAAGCATTCTCTGTCTACATCAATCCCCTCACTCTGAATGATGCTGCAAAGATACAAATTCTGGAATCGGCACTTCATACTTGCTCACACTTTCTCATACTTTCTCATACTTGGTGTATCTCTTTAACAGCTTAAGCAAGATACTTGTCTTTCAAAAGTAAGATACTTGCGGTCAAAATCCTGAACTTTAGTGCTGAAAGACTGAACTATGAATATGAATATTGAAAAAACCTGCGTTAAATACATGTATTAACTATCTGTATATCATTTCTTTATATTCTTTCTTGATCGCGCTGTATATCAAAGATGTGAAACCTATAAGTTCAGCTTCAGAAATTCAGAAACACTCCATTTTCCCTAACGCCCCCATTTCTGAATGACGAAGAGGAAATTTTGGCAGGATAGGGCGGTATTTCTGTCTCAATGCCTGTAAATTGTATAGAAAAACACTATAGTCATGTGAATTTTTTGGTTCATTTTGTTTCAAAATGCATTTTTTCTCCAAAATATTTTGTTCGTTCGACATTTATTATTATCTTTGCTCCGTTTAACAACAAATTTGTCTTTTAAAGAATATATCTGGTAAGAACTATAATAATAATGCATATATGATCAATAATAACTACAGAGGAAACGTACTGGTTAGACGTATGGTAACTTGTGCAGATTTCGTCATCCTAAATTGTCTGTTACTTGTCTATACCGAGTATGGAACGCAGATTATCCCTGATTATTTCGATACAGCGACGAAGATTACATTTTTCGTTGCCAATGTTGCCTTGTTCCTAAGCGAGTATAACTACTCAACTATCATTCATATAAGAAAGATAGGTTTCCTCCAGATTTTGAAACGGACATTATGTCTGGCGGCATCTACCGTATTTCTGTTCTTTGTCTTTGTAAGACTACTCAGTCATGGAGGCCAGATGTTCTCTTTTGCAGCTATCTTTGGCGCATCATTTTATTTCTTTCTGATTCTTTCAAGACTCTGCGAACTTAAAATACTGAAGTACTATCGTGCCAGAGGCCGTAACAGCCGTACGGTAGTCTTCGTTGGCAACGATCCGGCAATCAGTGAAATGTATCAGACGATGACCGAGGATCCATCTGCAGGTTATATCGTCAAGGGCTATTATGCTGATGCCGAAATAGCCAAGGCTCCTGACGGTTTAAAGAAAATAGGAAGTCTCAAGGTTCTCAATAGCATTTTGTCGTCTACGATCAATGATACCATTAATGGAGCTCCAAGCAACATTGATGAAGTATTCTGTTGCCTATCTCATAATGATTCTGAACGGATTGTGAAGATTATGCAGTTCTGTGACAAGAACGTGATCCATTTCTACTATCTCCCACGTGTCTTTGGTGAGTATAAATTACATCTGGATGCCCAGAATTTCATGGGCAGAACCGTATATTCCAATCACAAGGAGCCGTTGACTCTCGTTTCTAACCGCATTGCCAAGCGAGCATTCGATGTCGTGGTGAGTGGACTTATCTGTCTCTGCGTTCTGCCGTTCATCCCTATCATAGCTCTCATCATCAAGACCCAGAGTCCGGGACCTATCTTCTTCAAGCAGGCAAGAACAGGTTTGAATGGTGATACATTCTACTGTCTGAAGTTCCGTTCCATGCATGTGAATAAGGATGCAGACAAGGCGCAGGCAACCAAGGATGACCCAAGAAAGTTTGCTTTCGGCAACTTCATGCGAAAGACGAACATCGACGAGTTCCCTCAGTTTATCAATGTCCTGAAGGGCGATATGAGTATCGTGGGTCCTCGTCCTCATATGTTGCATCATACTGAGGTATATGGCAGTTTGATAGACAAGTATATGGTTCGCCATTTCTCCAAGCCTGGTATCACCGGTTGGGCACAGGTTACAGGATTCCGAGGTGAGACCAGGGAGTTGTGGCAGATGGAGGAGCGTATCCGCCGAGACATCTGGTATATCGAGAACTGGTCGTTCTGGCTCGACATCAAGATTATCTTCCTGACAGCCAAGAGCATCATCTTCCCAGATAAGAATGCTTATTAAAAAAAATGATAAGATAAAAAAGAGCGATTCTTGCATTAACTCTGCAGGAATCGCTCTTTTTTGTGAAATCAAGTGAATTTTCAAGATGTTATGAAAATGAAGTATTGTTGCCCCTTTATGATAATAGTTTCGCATTATATGGAGCACATTACCAATGTCTGGCTTCCTGCCTATTTATCATAATGGTCCTTAGAATCTGCATTTTTTGATTAATTAATAGTTGTTTTACTCACATATTTAGCAAATATCATTACCTTTGCACCATGAAAACATTATTAGACGTTCATACACATACAATAGCATCAGGTCATGCCTACAGCAGTTTGCAGGAAATGACCTTAGCAGCAAAAGAAAAGGGGTTGGAAATTCTGGGAATCACAGAGCACGGTCCCAATATCCCGGGTACCTGTGACCCTATCTATTTCAGAAACCTTCATTGCGTTCCACGCCAGCTCTATGGAATCAAACTGATGCTGGGAGCAGAACTCAACATCCTCAATACCCAAGGGGATATCGACCTCGACGAGGATTACTGGCGCATGCTTGACATCCGAATAGCTGGCATTCATAGCCTTTGCTGGCAGGGAGGAACCAAGGAAGAGAACACACATGGTGTCATCAATGCCATGCGCAATCCCTTCGTGCAGATCATCTCACATCCCGGTGACGGTACGGCAGATCTGGATTTCGAGGTATTGATGAAAGTTTCAAAGGAGACGCATACCCTGCTTGAGATTAACAACCACTCCATGGCTCCCATCCGTCACAAGACAGTGGCTGCTCCCAATAATCTGGAACTGTTGGAGCTTGCCAGGAAGTATGAGACTCCTGTCATCTTTGGAAGTGATGCCCATTTCTCAACCATGATTGCCGACTACAGCAACATCATGCCTCTGGTAGAGAAAGCAGAGTTCCCGGATGAGCTGGTTCTCAACTATCAGCCAGAGAAATTCATGGCTTACCTCAAGCCTACCCCAGAGAAATAGGAAAATTTTGTTTCACAGTTCAATTTACACGACTATGATTATAGAAGAAATCATCAAATATAATGAAAACTTCGTGGCCAGCAAGGGCTACGAAAAGTATCTTACGAGTAAATATCCAGACAAGAAGCTTGCCATCCTTTCCTGTATGGATACCCGCCTGACAGAGCTTCTGCCGGCAGCCCTGGGCCTGAAGAATGGAGATGCCAAGTTCATCAAGAATGCCGGTGGACTCGTAATCAGCCCATTCGACTCAGCCATGCGCAGCCTCCTGGTTGCCATCTATGAACTAGGTGTTGAGGAAATCATGGTCATTGCCCACTCCAACTGCGGTGCCTGTCACATGAACGGCCAGCAGATGAAGGAATTGATGTTGCAACGTGGCATCCATCAGGATGTCATCGATACCATCGGACTTTGCGGCATCAATCTCGACCATTGGCTGGAGGGATTCCACGATACTGAGGATTCAGTAAGGAATACAATCAATACCATCCGTACCCACCCTCTCATACCAAAGGATGTCAATCTGCATGGCTATATCATCGACTCACAGACGGGTAAGCTCACTGAAGTAAAATAAAAGCAAAATACGCTTAATATGGCTAAGGATGGTTCTCCTCCAGGATCATCCTTAGTAACTCTTCATTTGCCTCGTTGTTGACCTCAGCATCCTTCAACTCGGAGAAATAGTCAAGCGTAGCGGAACATTCGCCTGGCAGGAGTAAAGGCAAAGGAGGTGATGGCTCCATCTATCGTAGTAGAATCAGCCAACATGAATCTGACTACCAAGGAGTTTTACGAACAGAAAGAATGGAAATTCTCACGCATTCCCGTTTATGACAACAACAAGGATATCATTGTGGGATACGTATTGAAAGATATGGTTCTCAAATCCTCTTCTTGTTGTTAGAATAGATAGGATATGTTGTTGGAAAAGATAGGATATGTTGTTGAGACAGTTAGTATCTCCGGTCGCACAACAGCTGTTGTGCGCTTGCATAACAGCTGATATGCGCATGCACAACACCTGTAGTGCATGTGGTGGTCAACTGTTATGTGCCAACAATTATCCAGACTTATAACACCATCTCTCTAGTTTAACCAGGAAATATCGCAACCTTGATGACTCCATCCTTGCGGTTTTCAAAGACATCGTATGCCTCTTCTATTCTTGAAAGCGGGAAACGATGGGTAATCAGAGGAGTAGTATCTATCTTTCCCTGGGCTATCAAATCAAGGATTTCCTCACAGTCGCATCCATCCACACCTCCCGTCTTGAAGATGAGGTTTTTGCCATACATATCAGGAAGCGGAAGCATCTGCGGCTTGTCATACACGATGGCATCATGCGCATCTATCATCGTAGGCTTCTCCTTCTCAGTGAAGCCAAATTCTCCTTGCTTGATATATGTAAATGCTTTCATTGGATATTAATTATTTTATCAATTAATTTACTACCATGCCTCCAGCTTATCGGCAATCTCCGGCATCTTATCTTTGCAGAATACAGGATTCTTGCCTTCCTTCTTCTGCTGTCGATAATCCTGCAGCAGGAAGACGGCCTGGCGGGAAAGCAGGACGATGGCCACAAGATTGCAGAGCGTGAGAAGAGCCATCGTGATGTCGGCAAAACTCCATGCAAAATCAAGCGATACCACAGCTCCTACCATTACCATCGCAGCTACTGCAAGACGATAGATGAATACACCCAGCTTGGAATCCCTGATATATCTCACGTTGGTCTCGCCATAATAATAGTTGCCGATGATGCTGCTGAAGGCAAAGAGACAGATCATTACAGCCACAAATGGATTGCCGATGCTTCCTATTTCGTGAGTCAAGGCATCCTGCGTCAGCTGAATACCATTGGATGCTGTAACATCTACCCCACTCACCAGTATGATGAAGGCGGTGCATGAACATACCACCAAGGTATCAGTAAACACCCCCAAAGCCTGAATCAAACCCTGCTTTACAGGATGACTCACCGTTGCCACGGCAGCTGCATTAGGAGCACTACCCTCACCAGCCTCATTACTGAACAGTCCTCGCTTGATGCCCTGTATCACCGTAACACCCAACACTCCGCCGGCAGCCTGATTGAAGCCGAAGGCATTCTCCACAATGGCAAGCAACACCTTAGGCAGACTGGTGATATTCCAAATCACGACTCCAACGGCTATCAGAAGATAGACGACAGCCATCACAGGAACCACAGTAGAAGAGAACTTTGCCACGCGCTGGATACCACCGAAGATGATGAGCAGGGTGAGCACCGTGAGCACAATTCCCATGGTAGCAGGTTCGATGCCGAACGCTTTCTGCCAGGCCAGACAGATGGTATTGCTCTGAACAGAATTATAGGCAAAGCCAAAGGTAATGATCATCAGGACGGCAAAGAGAATGCCCATCCATCCCTTTCCAAGACCATACTTCATATAGTAGGCAGGACCTCCAAAGAAGGATGTCTTTCCCCTGCGCTTGTAAAGTTGGGCTAGAGTTGATTCTATGAAAGCCGATGCAGAACCCAGCAAAGCCAGCATCCACATCCAGAATACGGCTCCCGGGCCACCGATGCTGATAGCTGTAGCCACGCCAGCAAGATTTCCCGTACCGATACGACTGGCCAATGCCACCACGAAAGCCTGGAAGGAAGAGATATGTTTCATCTCGCCATTCACCTTTACCTCCATCGACAGTTCATCTTGTCCTATCTCCTCCGGTTGAACCTTGTCGGGATTCAGCAACAGCCTGACCATCTCCTTGATGAGTCGGAACTGTACGAACCTTGTACGCCAAGTGAAAAACAGGGCACAGCATATCAGAACTGTAATGATGATATACGACCAGAGAAAATCGCTAACCTGAACTAAAATATTTTGTAATGAATCTATCATTTGTCTATCAAAATCTGAATATTATTTCTTTTCGACTGCAAAATTACGAATTTAATTTCAAAAATCAGCAAAATATCTGTAAAATAGCAATTTATCATAAAATTATGCAAAAGTAATGCCGTTATCATTTATTTTTCTTACTTTTGTAAAATGACAGACCCAATATCATTTTCATCCTTGCCGATGATCTGGGATATGGCGATATCTCCTGCTACGGCAGCAAGACTATCAAGACTCCAAACATTGATAAACTGGCTGCTACGGGTACTCGATTCAACCAGAGCTATGCCGAGTCAGGAATCAGTTCACCATCACGTTGTGCACTGATGACGGGTAAGAATACCGGCAATAGCCGTATACGTGATAATATGTGCACAGCAGGAGGCATGACTGGTCTGAAAATAACCCCTGAAGGAGACACGACCATCGTTCGCAGAACAAGTCTGCAGCCGCAGGATACGACCATCGCTACGGTATTGCACGCTGCCGGCTACAAAACCTGTCTTGTCAACAAATGGCATCTGGATGGCTATGATCCAAAATCATCACCAATCTATCGTGGTTTTGACGAGTTCTACGGATGGCTGATCAGTACGGTAGAATCCAATTCACCTTACCCTTAATTCCGCAACACTATAATTTAACTTTATTTATAAGTTCCTGAGCAACAAAAAGTTGCCCAGGATTTTGCCATGTCAGAATTTTCACTTATCTTAGTGTTGCAAAAA